>DTZW01000357.1 GCA_012961165.1 Gammaproteobacteria bacterium
GGCCAGGTGGATGATCCGTTTGGTGATGAGTTCTGAAGGCTATGTTTCCAGAAGTCGATGTTTCCAGAAGGCTATGTTTCCAGAAGTCGATGTTTCCAGAAGTCGATGTTTCCAGAAGTCGATGTTTCCAGAAATCGATGTTTCCAGAAGGCTATGTTTCCAGAAGGCTATGTTTCCTGAAGTCGATGCTTCCTGAAGGCAGTAATTTCTAAAGATTATAGCCAACAAGGTGATAGATGCTTTTAGTCATTTACTACAAAAGGAATGGCCTCTAAACAGTTGTAATTACAGGGTTTAGGGGTAAAATTATCGCCTATTCCTGCAGGTTGGGACGTAGGAGGGGGCATTGGCTGAATTATTGAAAGTGTGTTGTGAGCGACGATAAACATCAGTTGCTGATCATCTCGGGGTCTGCGGAAGCCGAGGAAATGAAGCTTCGACTCGCGGAGGGAGGCCTTAACGCTGTAACTATTGTCGATTATCCAAACGCCTTACCTGTTATTCGTTCCGCTCTTCCTGATCTCATCCTGCTCACCAACGAGCCCGGGCATTCTTCACTTTCGCTGATTGACAAAATCCACCGGCAGTTTCCGCTTGTCACTATTGTCATGGTCGCGACCAATATCGCGGAAGAGGCGATGGGTGAGCACCTTCAGGCCGGTGCCTCTGATTACATCTACTATGTAGGAGCAGAGAAAGAGCTGCTGGCCCATGTCGTTATGCACAACCTGGAGTGTCGTATCAACGCTGCAGCCGCCGCGGCATCTGAAGAGTCCACCTCAATGTTCCGACGGCTAGAGCGAGACCAGCGGTCTGGTTTGCGGGTACAACAGGCCATGTTGCCTGATTCGCCAACGTCCATTCGCGGCATCACTTTCAACCACCAACTCTACCCCTCTCTTATCATGAGCGGTGATTTTATTGACTATTTTGAGCTGTTTGACGGAAGGGTCGCTTTCTATATCGCCGATGTGTCTGGCCATGGTGCTTCCAGCGCGTTCATCACTCTTTTGCTGAAAAGCCTGTCGCGGAGATTGCTGGATGAGTTTCGCCGGTTTCTATCCACCGCGGAGATTCTGAGCTGGATCAACTCTGAACTTATGCAGTGGAAACTGGAACAACATGTCACGATGTTTTTCGGCATCATCGACCAGGAAAATAGTTCTCTTGAATACAGCAACGCTGCACATTTCCCGGGTACTATCCTGTGCTTTGATCAAGGTGCCAACTTCCTCGAAATTGGTGGTCAACCACTCGGATTATATAGAGAGCCCTTGTACCGGGTTCACCATGTGGATTTACCGGAAAACTATTCGATCGTGATGTTTTCCGACGGAGTGTTTGAAATTCTGCCTCAAAGGACACTGGAGGCTAAAGAAGAGCACTTGCTTTCGGTGGTAAAATGTCAGCAATCCGGGGAGGACCTGAGTGGCATGGTAGATGGATTGGTCGACGATCTGGGGGTCCTTAGCGCTAGCGCTATCCCGGATGATATAGCGGTTTTCACCGTAGCGAGTTCTGGGCGGCCGGGATAAAGAGATATGGGTAAAATTCTGTTTGCAGAGCAAGATGGTGTTCACGTCCTGAAGTTTATCGGCGAGGTGAGGCTAACCCTTGGGCCAACGATTTCGACCTTCCTGGAGAAGCTCGAATCCTGTGATCATTTTCAATCAATGATCATCGATCTCTCGGAAACCGAAACGATTGACAGTACCGCGCTTGGCCTGATCGCCAAAATCGGGATCTGCACCCGCGAGTATTTTGATTCGGGGACCAGCATTGTCTCGCCCCGCGAAGATATCACCCGCGTTTTGAGCAGTATGGCAATGGAACAGGTCTGCGTTGTTACGGGCGATGGTGTGGTGACTGAAGCCTCCGGTTTGCAGGAGCTTCCGACAGAAATCACCAGTGAAGAAGTCCTGCGCGACCAGGTGCTGGATGCCCACAAAACACTGATGGCCTTGGGAGATCAGAATTTCGACAAGTTCCAGGATCTTGTCGAAGCGCTCGAGAATGAGAAAGGACACGAGCGTTCTGGAGGTAAGCCAGGGCAACCGACGAGAGCCACCGGAACCTGATCCAAAATCAGTTATCCCCGGGCTTTCAGCTTGAGCCGAATAAAATCGCTATGTGCCACATAAATTAACCCGGCGACTCTGCGGATAATGTGATCTTCGATTGCCTGCACCTTGCCATCAGCCAGCGCGACACGCCACATAGCATATACCAGGCCTTCTTTTTGCTCGTGGCTATAGTGTTCGTTGATCAGTTGGGTGAACTGAAAAAGGTCTATGGCATCCTCGACTTTTTCTACGCCCGCCTCAAGCAGGCTGTCAATCAGCCCACTTTCCACTTTGAATTCACTGGTCAGAATGTTTCGGATGACAGCATGTTCCACCTGTTCACCGCCAGAATCGGATCGCGAGACTTCGAGCATTAAGGATACAGCAGCAAGGACAATGGCGTTGTCGTCCTGCGGTTCATCATGTGGGACGTCAATCAACTTCTTAAACAACTCGAAAAGGTTATCAATCATTATTTGGACCCCGGGGTGAGCAGGTTTCTGTGGCCACAAACTTTACGGCATCGTCGACAACCGACAGGTCTGCATCGTCTTTGTGCATGTGGGTGGAAAGGTGGCGTCTGAAAGCTCGAGCGCCGGGCAGGCCAGTATATAGCCCAAGGAGGTGCTTCGCCATGAACCCCTGCGTACATTTGTTCCGCCATATAGCCTCGATACTGGCGAAACACAGCCGCTCGGGTAACCGCTGTGGTGCCGAAAACCTGCTGCTCTAGCTCAACCAACAGGTAGGGGTTGCTGTACGGGGCTCTTCCGAGCATGACACCCGGGAACTCCACCAGCAGGTCCTGTACCTGGCGAGCCGTCGTGATCCCACCGTTGATGACAAACTCGGCATCAGGGCAGTCTTTCTGGATTTGGCGAACAAAATCGTAATTCAGGGGTGGGATTTCGCGGTTTTCCTTTGGACTCAGGCCCTGCAGGATCGCCTTTCGAGCGTGAATCTGGAAATTTCTGCAGCCCGAGTCGTAACTCTCGCTGATGAACGCCTTAAAATGAGCATAGTCATCATGGTGGTCGATTCCGATCCGAGTTTTGATAGTGACTGGGATAGATACTGCGTCGGCCATGGCTTCATAACATTGTGCGACCAGGCGGGGCTCAGCCATCAGGCAGGCGCCTATGCCACCCTGCTGGACGCGATCACTCGGGCATCCGCAGTTAAGGTTCACTTCCTGGTATCCGGCGTTCTCGACCAGCTTTGCAGCTTGCGCGAGTTGGTGAGGATCACTACCACCCAGTTGGAATGCTGAGGCCGCGTCTTCGGCGTGCTCAAGAAACTTCTGATAATCGCCATGGATCAGCGCGCCTGTGGTCAGCATCTCGCTGTATAACATTGTGTTAGGCGAGAGCAGACGAAACAGAAACCTGCAGTGTCTGTCTGTGCAACCCATCATCGGGGCAACACATAATTTACGAATCATGTTTACGCAGCATGTTTAAGTGTCTTTAGATAAAGTACGGTTGCAACGGACGGGTCGAGATTAATCTTTGAGGAGCGATAGTGTAACATCAGTGCCGTTTTACAGGCAGTGCCACCTCATGAATTTCAAAGCAGACAAATGAAAGCCAGAACTCGAATTGCTCCGTCTCCGACTGGAGACCCACACGTCGGCACTGCCTATATGGCGTTGTTCAGTTATTGCTACGCCAAGAAAACCGGGGGTGAGTTCATCCTGCGCATTGAAGATACGGATGCCGAGCGGAGTACGCCTGAGTCAGAGGCGGCGATCCTTGATTCCCTTCGCTGGTTGGGACTGGACTGGGATGAGGGGCCGGATGTCGAAGGACCTCATGGGCCCTATCGGCAAAGTGAACGGTCCGATATATATGGTCAATATGCCGAGCGATTAATCGCCGATGGGCATGCATTTCGTTGTTTTTGTACTCGTGAACGCCTGGGTGAAGTTCGGGCGAGCCAGATGAAAGCAGGCGAAACTACCCGCTACGATGGGCACTGCATCAATATTTCGACCGATGATGCCGCTGCGCTAATGGCTGCCGGTGAAGCCTGTGTCGTTCGGATGAAGATCCCGGAAGAGGGTGTGTGTATCGTCAAGGACGAGCTTCGGGGCGATATAGAGATTGCCTGGAGTCAGGTTGATATGCAGGTTCTGCTCAAGGCCGATGGTAACCCGACCTATCACCTGGCTGTCGTTGTGGATGATCACCTGATGGAAATCACGGATATTATCCGGGGTGAGGAGTGGATTAGCTCTGCCCCTAAACACATTCTGCTTTATGAATACCTGGGTTGGCCCATGCCAAAGCTGGTTCATATGCCGCTGTTACGTAATCCTGATAAGAGCAAACTCAGCAAACGGAAAAACCCGACCAGTATTGGTTATTACAAGGCCATGGGGTTTCTGCCAGAAGCATTATTGAATTACCTGGGAATGCTGGGCTGGAGCATGCCGGATGGCGAAGAGAAGTTTACCCTTGACGAGATGATTGAGAACTTCGACCTGAGCCGTATTTCACTGGGTGCTCCGGTGTTCGATGTAGACAAACTATCCTGGTTGAACGGGCGTTGGCTCAGGGAAACGCTGGATGACGGCCAGTTTGCCGATCGCGTCACTGAATGGGCGCTTAATCGGGACAATCTGCTCAAGATTATTCCCCTGGTCAAGGAGCGTGTAGATGTGTTTTCGCAATTGGCTCCCATGATCAGTTTTTTTGCAGAGGGGATGCCTGAGCTTAGCCCAGAGAGTCTCAAGGTAAAAAATGTTGAGGAAGAGGACGTTAAGAAAATACTGCAGTTTTCCCTGTGGCGCCTTGAGGCACAAATAATGTGGGAACGCGATCCGCTAAACCAGTTGTTTGTTGATCTTGCGGAGTCATTGGGACTGAAACTCAGGGATGTGCTTGCGCCCATATTTGTGGCCATCTCAGGCAAGCCTGTTGCACCACCATTGTTCGACTCCATGGCTATTCTGGGGCCTGATATATGCCGAGCGAGATTAAGACATGCCGTGAACATTCTTGGTGGAGTTTCTAAAAAGCAGGTAAAGCGGTTCGAAAAGGAATATAAAGAGCTGTAGGAAGCGCCATGACCAGCGAGGTTTTAATGTTTCAGCAGGCTGCTGATTTAAAGGAAGAGGGCGAAGAGCTCAAACGGGTTTTGGATGATCTTGGAGAAGCAGATTGGTCCAGGATGACGCCGTTCAAAAACTGGACCGTGAATCAGGTGGTCCAGCACCTTCATGGCTCCGACAAGATGGCTGTACTCGCACTGAAAGACGCAGATGGGTTTGCAGCCGCCAAAGCCGACCCTAAAGTCGTAGGCGCCACCATGAACCCAACTGAAGAGGGTTCAGTACTTCTTGATACCTGGTGGAGCTATTTTTCCGAAATGTGCGAGTTGCTGGGTGGCAGCGACCCCAAAAGGCGGGTTCCATGGTTTGGCCCTGATATGGGCGTCATGATGTTCACTACTGCGCGCCAAATGGAAAGCTGGTCACATGGCCAGGACATCTTTGATATGTTTGGCAAGCCGCGAACCAACTCCAATCGACTAAAAAACATTGTCGTGATTGGTGTGAAAACCTACGGCTGGACCTTTGCTAATCGTAAACAGGATATACCCGGGCCTGCGCCTTATGTGCGGCTCGTCAGTCCCGAAGGAGATACCTGGGAATTCAATGATCCTACGGATAAGAATTGCGTTACAGGAGATGCTGTCGAGTTCTGTCATGTCGTCACCCAGGGGCGGAATATCGCTGACGTAAACCTTGACGTTGTCGGTGAGCCTGCAACCTTGTGGATGAATATCGCCCAGTGTTTTGCGGGTCCACCAGAAGATCCACCAGCGCCTGGTTCACGTACAGTTAACTTTTAGTTCTTCACAAGGGCCTGGTTATCCTGTACCTCGCGGGCGCAGAGGTTGTCCGTTACAAGGAACCGGCTTTCTGTACGCGGCAGGAAAATCTTCCAGGTCTGCCGGTTTCGAGATGATGGTCGCTGAGGTTATGTCCCTGCGGCCTCGCTGAAGTTTTCATGCAATACAAATTTCTGTATCTTGGTCGAAGACATCGGCCACTCGCTGACGAATCGTACATGTCTTGGAATCTTGAAACTGGAAATCTTGCCTTTGCAAAACGCGATCAAATCTTCTGCCGTCATGGATTCGCCATCTTGTAACTCGATGTATGCGCAGGCGACCTCAGACAATCTGTCATCAGGTACACCAATTACCTGAGCCATGATCACACTGGGATGGGTCAACAGGAAGGATTCAATTTCAAGAGCGGCGACGTTCTCGCCGCCGACTTTCAACATGTCTTTGATCCTGCCGTGGAATTCAATACCACCGTCTGCGTCGATCGCGCACAGATCCCCGGTTCGGAACCAGCCGTCTACGAAGGCTTCTTGATTCTTTTCGACCGCTTTGTAGTAGCCATCGAAGACTGAATATCCCTTAAGTAGAATCTCTCCCTGCTCGCCAGCGGCTTTTTCTTCCAGCGTATCCGGATCGACTATTTTGGCTAGCAGGCCGGGCATGGGTTTACCGCAGGTATGTAGCCTTTGTTCAAGCGACTCGTCAGGGTGGTTGAAAGCAATCACCCCGCCTGCTTCTGTTAAACCATATGCTCCGGTCTGAACAGACTGTGGAAGCGCGTCCTGGAACCGTCGAAGCAGATCAGGCGGCGCCACGTTGTTCAGCCGTTTCAGGCTCGACAGGTCGGTTTTCTCGAAATCAGGGTGGTTCAGAAGATCCTGCATGATGGTTGGGAAGGAGGGGAAAGCTACCGTGACCTTTTCTTCTTCCATCATCTTTAGGGAAAGTCCGGGCTCAAAATGTGTCATCGACAACAGGGCCGCGCCAGCATCCATACAGCACATCAGGGGTAAAATTGCAGCCATGTGGAACAAGGGTAACGGTGCCCAAAAGCGATCGTTCGATTCCAGGAAGTATCGGGACCGGTTCATGTTGATGCCGTTTCTTACTAACACCTCATGGTTGAGTGGACATCCCTTTGGGTTTGCCGTTGTACCTGAGGTGTACATCATGATCGCCGGTTGTCTGACGCTGACACCGACGCGATACTCGTCAACCTGGTCAATGCTCACGGATTCACCTGATTCCAGAAACGCTGCGTCGTCCACGAACCCGTCAGTGGGTTCACCGATCATCACGAGGTGCTGCAGCCTTGGACCACGTTTCTCAACGAGCGCTTCCTGAATAAGTCGAGCAAAGTTCGCGTATTCGGAAACCTGGTCGTGCGTAACGACAATGTCAATGTCTGCATTCTCAAGAACATAGGCTAATTCTGATGCTTTGTACCGGGCGTTGATTGGTACGGCCATCCCGCCGATAAGCTGTACAGCCATGAGGTATTCCACGTACTCGATGCAGTTGGCCATCAGAATGCCAACATGGCAACCGGGCCCAAGCCCGACGGCAACTAACGCGCGTGCCCTGCGGTATGCCATGTCGTGCATTTGAGTGTAGGTGACGCGCCTTTCTGGAAAGATAAGCATGTCACTGTCATCGTATTGTTGCGCTGTCTTAACAAGCAGGTCACCGAGGGTTGAAAATTCTGTGTAGGTCTTTTTCATTAGAGCACCATCTGGGTTTGGGTAACGACGGCTATCGTTTTATGTTCTTCGTTGCGCAAGGTGGTCTGCCAAACCGAGGTTCTTCGTCCTACGTGCAGGGGCGTGCATTCACCCGTAACGATAGAGTCTAACGGGGCGGCGCGCATAAAGTTTGTTTTGCTTTCGATAGTGGTGGTCGCTTTTGCGCCTTCAGGAATATTGAGATACGCCCCGATTGCGGCCAGTGCGTCGGCCATTGCCATGACGGCACCGCCATGCATGATTCTGCCAGTGGTGCAAAGGTCTTCGCGGACGCAGATTCTGCCGACTATTCGGTCTTTCTCCTGCGATGTCACTTCCAGGCCCATCAGTCGTGTGAATGGCATCATGCCGGGTTCTAGCTGTTTCATGGTTGTTCCTTTGTGATTCGCTCCGTCGAAGCTTCGGCGTCAGTCGTCCAGTCGATCATTGCCGTTGGCGTAGCGGGCTGCTATCGATTGATAGAACTTTGAGTTCGAGAGGTTGCCTTCACTGTTGTCTCTTGTTGCCAGCAACTTCGCAGGGACGCCACCGATGATTGAGTTCTCAGGGAACTCACTGCCCTCGGACACAATGGCGTGTCCAGCGACAATGGAGTTGTTGCCAATTTTTGCGCCGTTCATGATGGTCGCGTTGATACCAATCAGGCACCGGTCACCAATTTCGCATCCGTGAAGTGTGACGTGGTGAGTGATCGAACAATCTTCCCCGACGAAGGTGGGGAAATCTGAACCTTCATGGATCATCACAAAATCCTGGATATTGGTGCGAGCGCCAATCTGGATTTCATGTACTTCGCTGCGGGTAACGGCATAGGTCCAGATGCTGACGCCTTTACCAATGTAGACTTTTCCTTGGATCTGCGCTGTTTCGTGAATGAACGCGGGTTCATCCAGTGTGACGTTTGGACCGATATGGGGCATGGTATGGCCAGATATTTATAAAGCGAATCATGATAGCAGAAAGACTATTTATGTTACCTTTTAGTCCTGGCCTGTAGCGCCTGAAATGGCTGCACCTAATTAAACATGATTGGAGATACAAATGGTTGATGTGGCTATCGTTGGTATTGGTATGCATGCCTTTGGACGTCATGAGGGTGTTACCGGCATGGAACAGGGGGCTGTTGCGGTTCGACGAGCAGTAGCGAATGCGGGCGTGGAATGGAAAGACATGCAATTCGCATTTGGCGGCAGCAGGGCGGCAGGTGACCCGGATCGGATGGTTTCCATGCTGGGCCTTACGGGACTTCAATTCATCAATGTGACCAATGGTTGTGCGACAGGCGGCTCTGCGCTGTTCTCCGCCTACAACACTATCCAGTCAGGCATCTATGATCTTGGCATTGCCATTGGGTTCGACAAGCATCCTCGTGGTGCGTTTTCGCCCACTGGTCCTGAGATTAGCGGCCGAAACTGGTACGGCGGCAGTGGTATGGCGATGACAACCCAGTTCTTTGCGATGAAGATCAATCAGTACATGCAAAATCACAACATTACCAATGACTCACTGGCTCGAGTGGCCGCGAAGGCGTTCAGGAATGGCTCGAAGAATCCAATGGCCTGGCGTCGCAAGGCACTGACTGAGGATGAAATTCTGCAGTCTCCCATGTTGTCGTATCCGCTGACGCAATACATGTTTTGTAATCCAGGAGAAGGTGGTGTTGCACTGGTTCTTTGTCGCGCGGATATGGCCCACAAGTACACCAAAACACCTATTTTTCTGAACGCCGCGGTTATCCGTTCCAGAAGATTTGGCAGTTTTGAAGTGACCGCTCCTTCGCTAGCGCTCGAACAAGGAGATGGACCTACCATGGATGCATCGAAGGCAGCATTCGAGATGGCGGGTGTTGGCCCGGAAGATATCGATGTTGCACAGTTGCAGGATACCGAGTCAGGTGCAGAGATCATGCACATGGCAGAAAATGGATTCTGTGAACATGGCGAACAGGAAGCAATGCTGGCCAATGGTGACACGGAAATTGGCGGTCGGTTCCCGGTGAATACTGACGGAGGCTGCCTCGCCAACGGTGAACCTATTGGTGCTTCTGGTTTGCGCCAGGTCTATGAGAACGTACTTCAGCTTCGTGGTGATGCGGGCGAACGACAGGTTCCCGATGATCCTAAAGTTGCATACACACATGTTTATGGCGCGCCTGGTATCAGCGGCGTCACCATACTTTCAAAGTAACAACGAAAAAGGAATAAAAATGACAGCACATGATCATGAGGTCGTATCGATTTACGGCCATAGTGAAGAACAAAAACATGAACTGATGACCCGGGCGCCGGAATGTGTGCTGATGTGGGCAACCAGGGATGGCTGGCCTGTTGGCGTTGTGCATGCCTTTGTCTGGCGCGACGATAAAATATGGATCACTTTTTCGTCCCATAGGCATCGGGCTGCGGCGATTAGAAGGGATAACCGGGTGTCTGTCACGGTGAGTGGAGCTGCTTCGCAGGACCCTAAATGTCCAAGAGGGGCGGTTACAGTGAAAGGTAAGGGTACTTTCCATGATGACGATGAAACTAAAAAATGGTTCTATCGCGCACTTGCAAAAAAGGTTTCTCCCGATAGCAAACAGGGTGAAGACGATTTTTACAACCTGCTGAATTCACCACTACGAACGATACTTGAGGTGGTGCCGGAAAAATGGATCTCGTTTGATGCAGAAAAGTCAGCAAAAGACCGTGCTGGTCTGCTTCGTGATGACGAAAAAACCCCGCCGCTGAGTTCAGATGTTGATCGGATGAAAAAAGAACGTGAGAGAAGAGGAATGGAACCGAGGAATCCCAATGACCAATAATATTGAAGACAGAATTGCAGTACAGGATGTCATGCTGCGTTACGCAGCAACCGTTGATGAGAAAGACTATGACGGTTACCGGGCGCTCTTCGTTGAAGATGTGAAGGTGGTCGGCATGGGCGCTGTAGAGATGAACGGCATGGAAACGTTTTATCCGTGGTGGAAAGAAGCGATCGATAAATATGATGCTACGCAGCATATGCTAAGCCCAACTTATGCAACCATCGCAGGGGATTTGGCTAAGACCCGGACGGATGTGCAGGCGACGCATTATCCCAAAGGGGATAGCGTAACTACCATCACCCTATGGGCGACATATCACACGGACATGCGACGTGTAGATAACGAATGGAAGATCTGTCGGCATGAACTGGTCTCACGAGGGCTTCAAAAGCTACCCTGATACCAAACCTGCGCGTGGCTATTACAGCGTAAAGAAATCCGCCCGCGGTGTCATAGTCTCGTCATACACAGGTTCTTTGTGATCACATCGAAACTTGTTGTTGTCCGCGCCGGCCAGCCCGAACCCCTGTAAAAGGCCACCCATGTTTAGGTAATTATCGTGCTTGAAGTGAGCGGCCAGGGATGCTTCGTCATCCCAGAGTTCGTACACAGCGATACGATCCGCAACGCAGGGATCTTTAGAGAAAACATATGCCTTGCAACCAGGTTCATCGTCCCTTGTTGCCTGCTGTAATGGTTTGGCTTTTTCAATAGCCTAATCGATTTGTGATGGGTCTGCCAGGTCAATGGTTCCTGCAATGATAATCATGAATGCTACCTTGTTTTAAAAGGCGCCTAATAAACCATGTAACCAGTAGCATCGGCAACTTCAACGCCGATGGTAGCGCTAAATTTCCGTGTCAGCGGGAACGTCGCAGTTGGCAATAGTCGCGATGGTAAGCTCCGGTTTGTCGCCATAGTATGACCGTATCCCCTGTCACAAGACGCCTCACCCCGCTTTGTCTGTCACCCGTACACTGGTTTACACTGCTGATCTCTTGATTAAAAAACGGCACACTGCTAACCGTATGAAATATCTCATCTTCATCGTTCTGTTACTTTTAAGTGCTAATGCCAGCATTGCGGCGGTGGAAGTGAACCAGGGAGGCTCGGGACAGTGTTCTAATGTTGTATCAGATCTGAAACGAAACTGGATAGAAGTAAAGCGGCACCTGCTTCCAGGCACGGCGAATATCCAAATCCCGGAGAAAGAAAACTTTGTTTGCGTGTCGAGTGCCCACACCAGGAATGCCATGGAAACAAGAACGTCGGCCAGTTCATCATTGCGATGTTTCAGGAACTTGATGAGTAAGCGGATGGGCTTTTGTTGTGACGAAAGTCTGCTTGCCTGTGCGCAACTAAACCCCTACCTTTTCCCTGAGCTTCTTGAGCGGCCTGGCACCGATAGAGTTTATGAACCCCCGGCGTCACTCTGGGTCAAACCCCCGAATGATGGCGAGCAATGGAAAAGCAACTAGCAGGAGATTCGACATGATGGACCTGGATTTATCTGGAAAACGAGCGGTTGTAACCGGAGCCAGTCTTGGTATCGGCGAAGCAGTCGTTAAGGAACTGGCAGACATGGGTGCAGAGGTCGTCTTCTGTGCAAGGAGCCAGGATGCAGTACACAAGCTCGCGGGTTATTCGGAGAAGGTCACCGGATTAACGGCGGACATGGGCGATAAGGCCTCGACGGCAACTTTTCTTGACACTGTTGAGGAACGCGGCGGTGCGGACATCCTGGTCAACAATGTTGGTGCTTCGCCTTCACGTAACTTTCTTTATATGACAGATGAAGAATGGCAGGAGCTTCACGAACTGAACCTGCTGTCTGCTATTCGCTGCACCCGGCGACTGCTGCCGAAAATGAGGAAGCAGAAGTGGGGCAGGGTGGTTATGGTCGCAAGTGGTGCCGCGAAGTATCCCAATGCGGCACTAATTGATTATGGCGCCACTAAAGCTGCGATGATTTCGATTAGTAAATCCCTGTCCCGTAAATATGGTGCTGACGGTGTGCTGGTGAATTCTATTCTGCCTGGGCTTATTCACACTGCGATGTGGGAAAGGGCAGCAACCGAAATTGCCGAGGCAAACGACACTACCATGGATAAGATCCTTGAAAACAACGGAAAAAGTGTGCCCGTTGGCCGATACGGCACATCGGAAGAAGTTGCAGCAGTGATAGCGTTTTTGTGTACCAATGCAGCCGCATACGTGAACGGCGTTTCCCTGGAAGTCGATGGTGGTTCCGGGGCGCATATCTAGACAAGAGTTATCAATGAAACCACTCACAGTAGTGTTTTTTTCACTGCTGTACGTCGGCATAGTGGTACTGTTCGAATCTTCAGGTGAATCGGCTTTTCTTCATTTCGTTCTGCTTGTGTGCAGTTTACGCGGGAGAACTCTAAATCTGAATGGCTTGGATTCAACCGGTCAGTGCAACGCTTCGTCAAGCTTATCCGCCGCGTGAATTTGTCAGGCTGGACGACATGCCTTAGACCTGGTCGGTACAAGAGGAGCCAGTGGTGCATTTGATTGCTTCAGGTTCATCGGCTAATATGCCCACCCTTCGATTAGCGCCCTATGGCCTTTCAGATGATCCCGCCACCGAGGGATCTAAAGCTTTCGTGTGGGGCTATAGCTCAGCTGGGAGAGCGCGTGACTGGCAGTCACGAGGTCCGCGGTTCGATCCCGCGTAGCTCCACCACCTTTTCAACTCATACACCCTAAATTGAAATCTCTTTGATTAATATTGCTTGGTCTTGACCTTTCCCCCAAGTTAGGACCACTACCTGGATGAGATTCCCATAATTTAGGCTGCCTTGTTCGCAAAGACAACCGGGGGTAAATAGTTCAGTGAGCTGTGCGGGCTCACATTGTTGTACTGGTGCTGCCACTGCATGACTTCTACCTTCGCCTCTCCCATTGTTCGAAACCAGTGGCGGTTTAAGCATTCGTTTCTGAACTTGCCGTTGAGGCTTTCTACAAACGCATTTTGCGTGGGCTTTCCTGGCTGGATAAACCCCAGTTTTACGCCAGATTCTCGACGCCAGAAGAACATTGCCTTGCTGGTAAACGCCGTGCCGTTGTCGCAAATTATTTTTCGGGGCGCAGAGCGATTTTCAAATAGCTCATTCAGAAATCGTGCTACCTGAGCGCCTGTGATCGACACACAGACCAGTTGACCCACCATCTCACGGGAGAAGTCGTCGACCACATTCAATACTCGAAACCGTCTGCCATCGCTGAGCTGGTCTGAAACGAAATCCATCGACCAGCGCTGATTGACTCCCGTGGGTATCTCCATTGGCTGCCTGGGTCGCTGTAGCTTCTTCCGTTTCTTCGTGCGCACCTGCAACCCTTGCTCTGTATACAGCCGGTCAGTGTGCTTCTTGTTCACAACAAGGCCTTCGGCCTTGAGCATGCCATGTAACAGCAGGTAGCCGTAAGCCGACTGCTGGATAGCCAGCGCCTTCAGTCGAGCTCGTAGCGCGCCATCTCTGGGCAGCCTCGCTTGATAGCGATAAGCCGTCCGGCTAATGC
>DTZW01000358.1:0-16688 GCA_012961165.1 Gammaproteobacteria bacterium
ATCCAGCACCCAGCATTCTCCCTCGAGCGAGCGTTCCAGGTTGGAAAACAATTCTTCTTCAGTCGATTCTGTCCAGTTGGGCTTCCACTGGATTTCATCCAGCTCCACGTAGGGATAACCGAGCTTTTTAGCGATCAATTTCCCGGCGGTGGATTTGCCACTGCCGCTGGTGCCGACGATATTGATTCGTTGAAAGTTCAATCCTTCGCGACTGGATGGTTCGGAAGCGCTAATGGGATCGACCTCATTTAAGGTATTTGACCTTGGAACAACAGAGCGCCAATACCAGGGCAGGGGCCCGCCGTCGACTACCCGGCGCCATCTTCAGTGTATTGTTTACTGGTTGGAAAGCTGGCAAAGACATCACGTACTCGACCAGAAGTGGCCAGATAAAATGTGCAATATGCAGTCACAATCACGCCGACCAATACTGGCAGTCCAGCAACTCCAGCCATGGCCACTACCGCTATCTGAAGCACCAACTGGCACACCACACTGACTAACAGGATCAGGCGTCCATGCTTCCAAATATTTCGTATTAATTCCCTGGAAGCACTATTCCGAGCCACCAAAATGTAAAGAATTACCACGGGAGGAATAGACGTGAGCATCAGGAATGGCGAATCAACTGACAGAACAGAAACGTCGATGTAACTGTTCCCTCCAGTTATTCCACCGCGAGACGCCAGCAGTGATAAGGGCCCGTAAAGGAGGAAGCGGGATAAAACTGCGACGATCAACGTCAAAAATAATCCTGGCTTTAGGACCCCATCATCAGTGAAATCGTCAATACTGTAATTCAACACACAGCCTCAGACCTGGATCGACCCGTAAAGGAGCCAATGGCCCCTTTACTCGTTCTGGCGGAGAGGGAGGGATTCGAACCCTCGATGAGCTTTTAACCCATACTCCCTTAGCAGGGGAGCGCCTTCAGCCACTCGGCCACCTCTCCGGGAAATGTAAATGGCGCGCTGGGAGGGAGTCGAACCCCCGGCCTTCTGGTTCGTAGCCAGATGCTCTATCCAGCTGAGCTACCAGCGCGCAACGAGGGCGCATTATAGGGAGATCAATGCACGATCTCCAGAGGTGGTTGAAAAACCTTTAAAAAATTTGATTGCCAGACAACTTGATTCCCAGACAACTTGATTTCCAGACAACTTGTCCGGGAAGTCAGGATTATGAGATGATCACGCTACTTGCTGCTATTCAGGAATGACACATGTCACCACTGGTTTCCGAGGGGCTCAACCTCGCGCTCTACGGCATGGGGACCGTATTTGTCTTCCTAACGCTGCTGGTATTGGCGACCATGCTGATGTCCTGGCTGGTTGCCCACAGGGAAACGGCCGCCGTTGTGGCGCTGCCTGCTGATTCAGCCGGCGCCAGGAAGATGGCTGCCATCACCGCCGCGATCCAACAGCATCGGAACCGCTAACCCATACCGCCTAAAGTTTAAGTTTTAAGCACAGCTGTGATAGTTTGCAGCTCGCATTACCTCGGGGTTTTCATTTCTTGGAAGTACTACAGTTACTGGTCAGCGGCATCTCTCAAGGATGCGTCTATGGTTTGATCGCCCTTGGCTTTGTCCTGATCTACAAAGCAACCGAAATGGTCAATTTTGCCCAGGGTGACCTGATGATGCTTGGGGCGTTCTTCGCCTACAGCTACATCAACGTATTTGAACTGCCCTTCTACCTGGCATTTCCGGCCACAATTCTAACAATGGCCATTATTGGCGCACTGACCGAACGGCTACTGCTTCGACCGATGATTGGTGAGCCACACTTCTCGGTGCTCATGTTGACCATCGGGCTGGGTTTTATCCTGCGCGCCGCTGCCGGCGCGATCTGGGGCAATGAACCACGCTCTCTCAGTACACCCTACGCAGGCGGCGTTATAGACCTGAATGGCCTGATCATTGGTTACGAAAACCTGGTGATCATTCTTGGCACTGCAGCGCTGTGTCTGCTGCTTTACCTCTTTTTCAGATTTACGCGACTTGGGCTCGCAATGCAGGCAGCTTCACAAAACCAGCTAGCCGCATTTTATGTCGGCATTCCAGTGAAACGAGTCTATTCAATGGTGTGGGCCATTTCTGCGTCAATTTCTGCCGTCGCAGGCATTCTGGTGGCACCGGTATCGCTCATTGATCCGCTAATGGGATTTATCGGTATCAAGGCTTTTGCGGCCGCCATCGTCGGCGGGTTTGGCAGCCTGCCCGGAGCGATCGTCGGCGGGTTAATCATTGGAATCGTCGAACAGTTCGCCGGGCTCTACCTGCCCCCCGGCTTTTCCGATGTCAGCGCCTACGTCATTCTTTTAGCCATGTTGTTGATTCGACCGCAGGGTATTTTTGCCAGCATGCAGCGGAAAAAGGTCTAGCGGTCAGATGAGATTCATCAAAAAAACCCACTACGGCCAGGACATTCAACTGTTCAAACATCAGGGCCAGCTGTTCTGGTACGGGGCACTCGGCGTCGCACTCCTGTTGTCTCCCCTGGTGTTATCTGATTTCTATCTCGGCGAACTGTCGCTGGTATTTATCTACGCGATTGCCGGTATCGGTTTAATGCTGCTGACCGGCTATACGGGCCTGGTGAGCCTTGGACACGCTGCCTTCCTTGCGATCGGTGCCTACTCCCATGCTTACCTGCTGGCACAAGGCTGGCCGTTTCCAGTTTCCATCATTTGCGCCACGCTTCTCTCAAGCCTGGTTGGCGCAATTATCGGCATTCCCGCCTTAAGAATGACCGGGATCTATCTTGCGGTCGCGACCCTGGCATTCGCCATCATCGTTGAGCAGGTGCTCAGTCACTGGGAGTCAGTGACCGGCGGTTTTCGCGGCATGGCGGTGGAACTTCCCTCGATTGGTTCATTTTCACTGGACGACAGCGTCACTTTCTATTTTCTTTGCCTTTTTGTCCTGACAGGTTGCCTGTTGCTGGCGCTGAACCTGCTGCGCACCTCAACCGGCAGGGCGATGACCGCTATTCGAGACTCTGAAATCTCGGCACAAAGCATGGGGATTCACCTTGCCTACACAAAAACCCTGGCTTTCGGTATCAGCGCAGGATTCACGGGGCTGGCGGGCAGCCTGCTGGCGCACAAGATCGGCTATCTGGCCCCGGACAGTTTTACCCTGTTGATCTCGATCCAGCTGCTACTAATGGTGGTCGTTGGCGGCCTTGGGTCCCTTCACGGCGTGATCTACGGCGCCCTCTTTATTGGCCTTCTGCCACAGGGCCTGGCATTACTGAGAGATACACTGCCCCCTGCGCTGGCCCAGATTCCAGGACTTGAGCCCGGGATATTCGGCCTTATCCTGGTGCTTGTTCTGATTTATGAACCCCAGGGCATTTATGGTCGCTGGCTAAAGATCCGCAGTTACTTTGAAGAATTTCCGTTATACCGCAAAGCAACGCACAAACGTCAGCGCAGCTACCTAAGGACGGAGCGACTCAAATGAGCTTGCTAGCCGCGAACAATCTTTGCCTCTCGTTTGGTGGCGTCCATGCCGTGGAAGATGTCAGCTTCAGCGTCAACAAGGGTGAGGTGTTCAGCATTATTGGCCCCAATGGGGCGGGTAAGACGACCTTATTTAACCTGATCAGTCGAATCTACGATGCGAGTACCGGTTCAATCCACTTCAACGAACAGGACATCAGCCAGGTACCCACCCATCGAATCGCAGAACTGGGAATCGCCCGAACATTCCAGAACACTGAACTTTTTGAACAGGAAACGGTGCTGCGAAACCTCCTGATTGGCCAGCACGTGCACCGACGCACCAACCTTTTACAGGAGTTGCTGTTTCTGCCCTCGGCCAGACAGCAGGAGCTTAGGTTTCGCAAAGACGTCGAAGACGTTATTGACCTCCTCGATCTTCAGCACTACCGCCACCAGGTCATCGCGAACCTGCCTTATGGCGTACGCAAGATGGTCGAAGTCGCGCGAGCACTCTGTCTCAAGCCCAGGCTTTTGTTGCTGGATGAACCATCATCCGGCCTGAACCCTGAGGAGACAGAAGACCTGTCCTTTCAGATTGAAGACATCAATGAGGAACTGGGCACAACCATCATTATGGTAGAGCACGACATGAACCTGGTTTCCAGGACGTCTACCAGGGTGATGGCCCTGGCGGATGGCAAACTGATTGCGGTCGGTTCACCGGTGGAAATCCAGCAACACCCTGAAGTCCTCAAAGCTTACCTGGGAGAGTAATGTGTCGATTCTTGAACTGACCAATATCGAAACCTACTACGGCCCCATTATGGCGATTCGCGGTGTCAGCATGTCTGTCCGGGAAGGTGATATCAGCGTTCTGCTTGGCGCTAATGGCGCCGGTAAGACCACGGTACTGAAGACCATCAGCGGCGCGATGGAGCCACAGAAGGGCAAGATATTGTTCAGGGGAAAAGAAATCCAGGGTATAGATCCAGATAAAACCGCCCGAATGGGTATCGCTCATGTGCCGGAAGGACGAGAAGTTTTTCCCTTCCTGTCGGTACAGGAAAACCTTGCCATGGGTGCCTACTCAAGAAATGACAATGAGGTGGACGCCGATATAGACCTTGTCTACGACTACTTCCCCATCCTGGCGGGGAAACGAAAGCAACAGGCCGCATTCCTCTCCGGGGGCCAGCAGCAAATGCTCGCTATCGGACGCGCACTGATGCTTCGCCCCTCTTTAATGCTGTTGGATGAACCTTCTCTGGGCTTATCACCCAAACTGGTTGCCGAAATTGCAGAGATTATTGTCAGGGTAAACAAAGAACAAAACGTCACTATTTTCCTGGTGGAGCAGAACGCCAAAATGGCCCTCGACATAGGACACTACGGCTACGTCATGGAAGTCGGCCGAATCGTCATGGAAGACAGCTGCGAGAAACTAAGCCAGGCCGCAGATATCCAGGAGTTCTACCTGGGGGTAAAGGATGAAGGTGTTCGAGGCCGCAGGCGCTGGAAACAAAGGAAAACCTGGCGATGACCGCCAGCCACACAGTTGCTATCAGCGTGGATCCGCCGGTTGTTACCATCGATGGTTTCAGCAATATACCTGCGCTGTTCTGGCACCGCGTCACCGCCAATCCCGAACGCCTGGTGATTCGCGAAAAAGACTACGGTATCTGGAACGAATACACCTGGGCTGACTATGGAAAGAACGCGAAACACGCCGGCCTGGGGCTAATGTCACTGGGTCTGAAACCTGGAGACGTCTGTTCGATTGCGGCGGAAATTTGCAAAGAATGGTTGTTTGCTGATTTGGGGATCGTCTGCGCCGGCGGCATTACCAACGGCGTCTACCCAACTGATGTGTCAAACCAGGTGGCGTACCTGGTGAATGACAGTGGTACGCGCTTCTATTTCGCCGAGGATGAAGAACAGTTAGACAAGATTCTGGACGTTCGGGACAACACGCCCTCGCTCGAAAAAATTATCATCTTCGACATGGAGGGTCTGCGGAACTTTGAAGACGATATGTGTATCAGTTTCGAGGCGCTGCTCGAGCTGGGCGCCGCCTATGAGACAGCACACCCGGATGCCTGGACAACTTCAATTGATGCCGCCGACGCGGAAGACCTTTTAACACTGACCTATACGTCGGGCACCACCGGGCCGCCAAAGGGCGCGATGATCAGCCATCGCAATATGCTTTACATGATGATCACCCTACAACGGGTTTGCGGGATTTTTGAAAGCGATGAACAGCTCGGGTTTCTGCCGCTCGCCCATGTCGCCGGTCGGATGTTCTATACGTTCGCGACGATAGAAGCGAACTCAGTGATTAACCTGGTGGAAGATGTCGAAACCGTTACACAGGATCAGCAGGAAATCGCACCGTCCATACATTTCGCGGTTCCCAGGGTCTGGGAAAAGCAATACAGCACCATTTCGATCAAGCTAAAAGAAGCGACGGCGTTCGGTCGATGGGCTTACGACCTTGCGATCAGGATAGGTTCAGCGGCCGCTGTTTACCGAAAGGCAGCAAAGCCCGTCCCGTTGCTGTTGCGCGGCGCGGTATTTACCGCCGACCAGCTTGTTTTAAAAAACATTCGACGAGTGCTCGGTATCAATGAAGCGAGGTGGCTGTCAACCGCTGCGGCACCGATTGCACCCGAACTCATCGACTGGTACTGGTCCCTGGGAAAGCCGATGTATGAAGTGTACGGGCAAACAGAATGTACGGGCGTTATTACCGCCAACGAACCAGGCAAGTTAAAAATCGGCAGCGTGGGCCACGCTGCACCGGATGCGGAAGTCGTACTCTCGGATGAGGGTGAGGTACTGTTGAAGAGTCCCGGCGTTATCCGAGGCTATTGGAACCAGACAGAAAAAACAGCTGAAACATTTAAACAGGGCTGGCTGTATACCGGGGACGTCGGGCGAATTGACGAAGACGGATACATTTATGTCATCGATCGCATCAAGGACATCATCATCACCGCCGGCGGCAAAAACATTACCCCGAGTGAAATCGAGAACCAACTGAAGTTTTCCCCGTTCATCTCTGATGCTGTCGTTATCGGCGATAAACGGCCCTACCTGACCTGTCTTGTAATGATCGATCAGGAAAACGTGACCAAGTATGCGCAGGATCGAGACGTGCCATTCACTAACTACACCAGCTTATGTCACACTGACGCTGTTCAGGAATTGATCTGGGAAGAGATCGAGAAGGTTAACCACAAGTTCGCCCGGGTGGAAACTATCAAGAAGTGTCGCCTGATCGACCAACTGCTCGACCCGGAAGACGAAGAACTGACACCAACCATGAAACTTAAACGAAAAGTCGTCAACGAAAAATATGCGGGAATGATCGATGAAATGTACTAATAAAGCCTTCCTTCTAGTCTCATTATTTGCGCTCGCCAGTTGCGGTGGTGATAGCACCCTGGAAACCAGCGCGGTATCAGAAACCACTCAGGGCGTGTCAGATTCAGAAATTATTCTGGGTAGCCACACTGACCTGTCAGGCCCTGTTGCGATCTGGGGAGTGGGTTCGATCAACGGCGCACGAATGCGCTTCGAGGAAGCGAATGAGGCCGGTGGCGTACATGGTCGCCAGATCAAGTTTGTCGTCGAGGACACTCAGTACCAGATTCCAAGGGCGATCCAGGCTGCAAACAAACTGATCAACCGCGACAAAGTGTTCGCCATGGTGCTGGCCCTTGGGACACCCACCAACAATGCCGTACTCACCCAGCAACTGAAAGCGGGTATACCGAACATGTTCCCCCTGACCGGTGCACGAAGCATGGTTGAGCCATACCATGATCTGAAGTTTGCTCAGCGTGGCATCTACTATGATGAAATCAGGGCTGGCGTGAACTACTTCCTGGAAGAAATGGGCAAGGAAAAACCCTGTGTCATCTACCAGGATACGGACTACGGGCAGGAAATCCTTGAGGGTGCGGAAGACCAGCTCAAGGAAATGGGCCAGGCGCTGGTAGGTGTTTCTGCGCACAAACCCACAGAATCCGAATTTACCGCCGCTATCATTCGACTTCGTAACGCCCAGTGTGATGTTGTGTTTATGGGTACGATCCACAGAGATACCATTTTGATCCTGGAAGCCGCGAGGAAAATGAAATTTGATGTCGTTTTCGTCGGCAACAATGCGGCCTACGGGCAGGTCATCGCCGAGCAGGAAAGCGGTTCCGGTGAGGGTTATCACGCCTTTGTACATATGGCGAAGCTTTACAAGGAAGATGGTCTATCGGATAAGGTTTTGCGCTGGTGGGATCGCTACGAGGCACGCTTCAACGTCGAGCCTGGCATCCCCGCCATGGAGGGATACCGGGCAGCGGATCTTGTTGTCACCGCGCTCGAGAATGCAGGCCCTGACCTCGACAAGGCCGGTTTCCTGGCTGCGACCGAAGCGATCACGGACTACCAGGATATCTTTGGATATCAAATCCAGTTCGGCCCCGGAGATCACAAGGGCGTGAGCGAATCCCTGCTATCCGTGGTTGAAGACGGCAAGTGGAAGACCTTGGCGACTGCCATCTCCTACTAGTCGAGCGCTGACCCATCAGCATTTTTCAGCGCGCAATTGGCAACCTGGTTATTCCGGTCACCTTCCTGATCGCGGTATCCGTCATCGCGTTAAATCTTCAGCGACTACCCCCTGCTCCCGACACACTATGGTTAATCGGCCCCAGTGTCGCGCTCGCGATCTCAGGCACCCTGGCGTTAGCCTACAATCGATCCAGGGTTTTCTTTACCTGCATCACCCTCGCTTTTTGTCTCTGGCTACGCGGCCAGCAAATGGCCCCCGACTTCAAGGAACTTATCATCATGGGATTCGTGCCACTCAATTTCCTGCTGATTTGTTTTTTTCGGGAACGCGGTGTATTCACTTCCCAGGGATTGATCCGACTGTTTTTTATTACCGTGGCGATCGCACTCACTATCTACCTGATCGAGCAACAGTGGATCCTGCCAGGTCTGCTGACCGACCCCCTGGGTGATCCGGTCTCGCTTGTCCTTCAGTACTCGCCGTTTCACCAGGTGGCCAGCCTGCTCTTGGGTATTTCCATTCTGGGCTGCATTATCCTGGTGGGGTTCGATAACACTCCTATCACCCAGGGACTCACCACTGCACTCGGTGGACTGGTTCTGGGTTATATCTTAGCGGTCGAACATGGTTGGGAAATTTTCCTGATGGCCAGCAGCATGTATATGGGTGCCAACATCATTCGCGATTCGTACAACATGGCATATCGAGATGAATTGACCGGCCTGCCCCACCGCCGCGCCCTTAATGAGCTGTTTGATTCCCTTGGCAGCACCTACAGCCTGGCGATGCTGGACGTCGATCACTTCAAAAAGTTCAATGACGCCCACGGACACGATATTGGTGACCAGGTGCTGCAAATGGTAGCGACGCGCATCGGGCAGGTTGGAGGCGGCGGTAAGGCATTCCGCTATGGCGGGGAAGAATTCTCCGTGGTCTTTGCACGAATGAATAAAGAAGACGCCTTTTACCATCTTGATGAGGTCCGAAAATCCATCCAGAACTACGAAATGGTTATACGAAAGGAACCGCGCCAGGACGAAGCAGAGGAACCGGGCGGCAAGAAGCAGCGGAAAAAAGGCTCCTTCAGGCGGGCCAGCGAAAAGGTCTCAGTGACTATCTCTATCGGTGTCGCCGATCGTACAGCGAGCGGGCAAACACCCTTTGATGTTCTTAAAGCGTCGGATGAAGCTTTGTACGCCGCAAAGAAAGCCGGTCGAAACAAGGTTAGTATGAGCAGTTAGGCTTCAGCATCAACAACAAATACAAGGAAGCTCCATGACCAAACCCGATGGAATCAATTTACTGACCGATACCGCTTCGCTTATCGCTATTAACGGTGAACCCTCCGCTAACACCACCGTAAAAAAAATCACGCAACTGGAACGGCACAGTAAAAACTTCATTGCCAGAAGTCCATTCTGCCTGCTTGCCACCTCTTCCAGCGAAGGCAGCGATGCCTCTCCACGTGGCGATGCGCCGGGCTTTGTGCACTGCCTTGATGACACTACCCTGTTAATTCCAGAAAGGCCTGGAAACAGGATTGCTGACAGCATGAGGAACATTATTAACCATCCCGAAATGGGTCTGCTGTTCCTGATCCCCGGCCGGGATGACACCCTGCGAATAAATGGCCGCGGATACCTTACGGATCACCCGCCCTACCTTGAACTACTTGCGGCCCATGCAAAGACACCTAAACTCGCCATCGTACTGGATGTCACCGAGCTCTATTTCCACTGTGCCAAAGCCTTTATTCGGTCTGGGTTATGGGACATCAACAGGCATATGCCGGCGGACGAACTTCCAACCCTTGGTACAATGATTCTGGAACAGATAAACGGAGAGCCACCTTCAAAAGAGCTACAGGACAATATCGACAAGGCTTTAGAAGAGGATTCCAGGGAGAATCTGTACTAGAACACTCATCGCCCAGGTCCTTTCGTTACACCAGTTGCCCCCTTTAGGCCAAAGTTGTAATATTACAGTCTTAAGAAGCTTACCCAAACCACTGTAATATTATGAAACCCGGCAACTTCATCCTGGACCTGCTTCGCACCTACGGCCAGAAGGGCACCAGTGCGCAAAATCTGATGTCCAGTTCCAGGATGTTCAACTTCAGTGAAAACCTGATTCGAGTCACCCTTTCTCGCCTGGTTGCACGTGGCCTCATAGAAAACTTCGAACGTGGCCATTATCGACTCGCTGAACTTTCTGACCCTATTACTGAATTCATTGAGGAATGGCGTCTTGGGGAGTCCAGGCGAAGAGCATGGGAAGAAGGATCATTTCTAATGGTGCAGTCAGCACAACCAACAGACAAAGAAAAATGGCTTCTGACTTCAACTGGTTTCAGACAACTTCGAACCGGACTCTGGCTGAGGCCTGACAATCTGCGCAGAACCGGTACATTACTGGTCGGCTGGCTAAATGCGCTAGGCCTGTCTGACGGGCCCATCGTTGGCGAACGGCTGATGCTTCAGAAGAAGGATTACCGTTCTCTTGTTGATGACTACCGCATCAACAAACTCGACCAGCAATACCTGGACTTTGTTTCCAGACTTGAAAGCAGTACCGATAACCTGCAAAAGAAACCCACGGACCTTGCAATGATCGAAAGTTTCACCCTGGGCGGCGAAGCACTTCACCTGCTGGCGAAGGACCCTTACCTGCCGGCCGAACTCCAGGATCCCCGGAATCGAGAGTGCTTATGGCAGACAATGCTGCGATACGATGAACTGGGCCGCAGCATCTGGTCACCCGCGCAGGGCAGCATGCCTACATCAATCACAAGCTTTGGATAGAGGACAACATGACAGCGAACATTCGAGATCTACTCACTGCCGGGGAACTGGCAAGGGTAACGAGGAAAGATGACCTGAGAGCAGCGTGTATCGTGCTGTTCGACTGGGCCATGGTCATCGGGCTTTTCGTCCTGGCTGCAGCATTTCCCAATCCAGTGACAATGCTATTTACCGTGCTTCTCCTTGGTGGGCGGCAAATGGCCTTCGGTGTGCTCGTTCATGAAACCGGGCATAAATCATTTTTCACTTCACAGAGCGTTAACGACTTCGTTGCAACCTGGCTTTCCGGCTACTGGGTTTTTTCTGACAAAGACTCCTATATGAAGGGGCACCTGATGCATCACAAGGATTGTGGAACGGTTGATGATCCGGACCTGAAAAATTTTGACGCCTATCCTGTCTCTATCACCAGTTTCAAACGAAAAGTGTTAAGAGATATCACCGGAAAGATTGGCTGGCGACGGATCGTATCGATTGGTCGATCACTCTACCGTTTCAACGAGTTGAAACCCGGTGTAAAAAAAATGTTGGCTGGCGGCGTCATCTGTAACCTTGCACTTTTGCTAACGCTGTCCGTTGCCGGATTCGCAGGGTTGTACGCGCTGTGGGTGATCGCGTTTATGACCAGCCACATGTTGATCACCCGCATTCGGCAAATCGCAGAACATGCTGCGGTGCCAGATCATTTTGATCCTGATATTCGGCTGAACACCAGAACCATATACATCAGTTGGTTGGAAGCTTTGCTGGTGGCCCCCCACGGCCTTAACTTCCATCTTGAGCATCACCTGATGGCCTCTGTACCGATCTACAGGCTTCGGGAGTTACATCAAATATTGCTGGATAAGGGCTACTACGAAGGGATTGAGTTCCCTAAAGGATATCTGGGTCTGTTACGGCGGGTCACCTACGCAACGTAGCAAGCGGGCTCTATGCCTGGTCTGTTTCAGAGGAGTCTTGCGGGGCGGGTGAATCGGGCGACTCACCCTGTTCTGAGTTGATCCGCTCGAAGATTTCTTCACGGTGTACCGCGACTTCCTTCGGTGCATCTACCCCTACCCTGACCTGATTACCTTTCACGCCCAATACCGTGACCGATATGTCATTGCCAATCATTAACGTCTCACCGACTAGTCGGGTTAATATAAGCATGATATTGCTCCTTTGGTAATGCCTGCACTTCCGCAACGGCGGAAGCACCCCAGGTGGTTCAGGTCAGTTAACCTCTTCTGACAACTCGAAAGCAGAATGTAGCGCTCTTGCCGCCAGTTCCAAATACTTCTCTGCAAGGACAACTGAGATTTTAATTTCAGAAGTCGAAATCATCTGAATATTAATCGATTCGTCAGCCAACACTTTAAACATCCTACTGGCCACACCGGCATGGGAACGCATTCCAACACCAACCAATGACAACTTGGCGATTTTGTTGTCGCCTGACACCTCTCTCGCATCAATGTTTTTTGCAATATTTTCCAGAATCTGTTTCGCCTGGTTGTAGTCATCTCGCCGAACGGTAAAAGTGAAGTCTGTGCTCATGTCCGCAGCCACGTTCTGAACTATCATGTCTACTTCAATGTTCGCATCGCTGATTGGGCCCAGAATAGCCGAAGCAATACCGGGCACATCTTTGACACCCAATATCGTTAACTTTGCCTCGTCACGGGTAAACGCTATCCCTGAAATGATTGGTTGCTCCATTGAATCGTCCTCTTTCGTGATCAACGTGCCAGGTTTTTCTTCAAAGCTAGACAACACTCGAAGGGGCACCTGGTACTTACTGGCAAACTCTACCGCCCTGGTATGCAGAACCCGGCTACCTAAGCTGGCTAGCTCCAACATTTCCTCAAACGTCATCCGCTTAAGACAACGGGCACCTTCAACAACTCTCGGGTCAGTCGTAAAGACGCCTTCCACATCCGTATATATCTGGCACTCATCAGCCTTCAGCACTGCCGCGAGAGCAACGGCCGTTGTATCCGAGCCGCCACGACCCAGGGTTGTTATGTTGCCCTTTTGATCGACACCCTGGAATCCCGCTACTATCGGAACGATGCCATCTGAGATCTTCGCCTGGAGTACAGTTTCGTCAATTTCCAGAATCCTCGCTTTGCTGTGCTCGCTGTCTGTCAGGATACTGGCCTGCCATCCTAAGACTGATTCTGCTTTAACCCCATGTTTCAGCAGGCTCATCGCCAACAGGGCTATGGTTGCCTGCTCGCCGGTGGACAGCAAAACATCCAGTTCCCGTCGAGCATCCAACCCATCGTAATTGACCTCATTCGCCAACGACACAAGTCGATCGGTTTCATCACCCATTGCTGAAACGACGACCACCACATCATGTCCAGCATTCCTCGAATGAATGATGCGCGCAGCAACATTTTCGATTCGCTCAATCGATGCAACGGAGGTTCCACCAAATTTTTTGACAAACAACGACATGCGGCCTTAACCCGTTCTGAAAGGGCGCCTATTTAATAGAAATTTGACGGAAAAAACTACAGAAGATTTCGGGCGAATTGCTCAACACTCGCCAAAGCTGCCGGTAGTGAGTCCGGGTCAGAGCCGCCAGCACGCGCCATATCAGGGCGCCCACCACCCTTACCACCTACCTGTGAGGCTATGTGGTTCACCAGGTCTCCGGCGTGAAATCGATCTGTCAGGTCCTTGGTTACCCCGACAATCAGGCCAACTTTCCCCTCACTAACCGTGCCAAGAACAATGATTCCACTGCCGATCTTGTTTTTTAGCTGGTCAAGCACATCCGGCAATGATTTTGGGTCGGCACCATCCAACTGACTGACTACAAGCTTCACTCCGCCCAGATCAATGGCAGATTCAGCAATATCTGGACCTACACCGCCGGTCGCCAGCTTTCGGTTGAGATCCGCAATCGTTTTCTCCATCTTCTTATTCTGGTCAATCAACGCACGCAACTTATCCGCCAGATTGTGGTTGTCAGCTCGAACCAGACTACCTGCTTGCGATAGTAGGTCTTCATTGCTTTCAACCTGTGTTAGCGCGGCCGAACCGGTGATTGCTTCAATTCTTCTAACCCCGGAGGCTACTCCCTGCTCTGATACAATCCTGAAAATACCAATGTCCCCGGTACGGGCGGCATGAGTTCCACCGCAAAGTTCCACTGAGAACCCATCACCCATTGTCAGCACGCGAACCTCTGCGCTGTACTTTTCGCCAAAAAGTGCCATGGCACCCTTGTTACGGGCCGATTCCAGGTCCATTACTTCCGTTTCAATAGCACTGTTAGCCCGAATTTCGGTATTAACCAGTCGTTCTATTTCTCGCAACTGTTCTCTGGATACTGGTTCAAAATGGGAAAAATCGAACCGGAGGCGCTCTGCATTGACCAGCGAGCCTCGCTGGTTCACATGTTCACCAAGAATCTTACGTAGGGCTGCATGCATTAAATGTGTCGCAGAGTGATTTAAACGCGTCGCATCTCTTAGCGGTCGATTGACAACCGATTGAACTTTGTCCCCCACAGCCAGGCTTCCGTTAACCGACTTTCCTTGATGCAGGAAGGCATCACCGCTTTTGACGGTATCGGTGACGTTCAACACCACGCCATCCGCAATCAGTTGGCCGGTATCCCCAGCCTGCCCACCCGATTCAGCATAGAAAGGTGTTCTATCCAGAACAACCAGGGCTTGCTGGTCTGCGTCAGCCTGATCAACCTGAGCACCATCAACAATGATGCCTATGACCGTAGACTCATCTTCCAGCGAATCGTATCCAACGAACTCGGTAACATCGCTGAGCTGTATATCACCCGTATCAGCAGAGCCAAACTGGCTCGCCGCACGTGCCCTTTCCCGCTGGGCTTCCATTTCACGATCAAAGCCAGCCATATCCAGAGTCAGGTTCCGCTCCCTGGCAATATCAGCAGTCAAGTCGGTTGGGAATCCATAGGTGTCATAGAGCTTGAACACCACTTCACCCGGAATTTCCTTTCCATCAAGCTGCGAAATCGCGTCAGAGAGAATCCGCATACCCTGGTCGAGGGTCAGCTCAAACTGTTGCTCTTCTTTAAGGAGCACTTTTTCTACCTGGCTGCGGGTTTGTGCAATCAAGGGGTAGGCATCACCCATCTGGGTAACGACTTCCCTGACGAGTTGGTGAAAGAACGGGCCACTGGATTGCAGCTTGTGGCCGTGCCTGAGCGCCCGGCGAATAATCCTGCGAATAACATAGCCCCTTCCCTCATTAGAGGGTACGACCCCATCAGCGATCAGGAACACTGCAGCTCGAATGTGGTCTGCAATGACTTTTAACGAAGGGTTATCCAGATCAGTGGTTTCGAGAAGCCCAGCGGCTTTTTTAATCAGCGCCTGGAACAGGTCAATTTCATAGTTGTTATGCACACCCTGCAATACCGCTGCCAGTCGTTCCAGACCCATGCCGGTATCGACACACTGTTTAGGCAAGGGCGTTAAGGTGCCATCTGCGGACCTGTCATACTGCGTAAACACCAGGTTCCAGATCTCGATGTACCTGTCCAGTTCACCATCTTTCGACCCGGGCGGGCCGCCAGGCACTTCTGGCCCGTGGTCGTAGAATATTTCTGAAGAAGGACCGCAGGGTCCCGTATCGCCCATAGTCCAGAAGTTATGATCGTCGCCGAGCCGAGTAATGCGCTGAGGATCAAAACCAACTTTCTCTATCCAGATTTGCTCTGCCTCATCGTCACTATCGTGAACGGTGACCCAAAGCTTGTCCGCGGGCAACCCAGCAACTTCCGTCAGGAACTCCCACGCAAAGACAATGGCGTCTTCCTTAAAGTAGTCGCCAAAACTAAAGTTACCTAACATTTCAAAAAACGTATGGTGCCGCGCTGTATAACCGACGTTATCCAGGTCGTTGTGTTTACCACCCGCCCTTACGCAACGCTGGCAACTTGCCGCCCTGGTATAGCCACGGTCTTCACGGAAGGCGAAAGCGTCCTTGAATTGAACCATGCCTGCATTGGTAAACAGCAGGGTTGGATCATTGCCAGGCACCAGGGACGACGACTCAACGATCGTATGACCTTTACCTTCGAAGTAACTCAAAAATGCGCTGCGGAGCTCGCGGCTATCCATATCTAATAAACCATTTCATGTCTAACAAATAAAAATCCAGCGAACCAATATTCAGCAACGAGCTCGGCAGACAAAAAAACAAGACGGCTAAGATACAGAAATTAAGCCGAGGGAGCTATAGAAAGCGTCATCTTGGTTCACGCCGGCCACAGTGATAGCCAATTAATAGCTCGTGTTAGAGCCTAATATAGACTGGAGATATGGTCGTAAGAAAAGCCGCGCTGCTGCATAAACCGTGATATTCGCGCCCTGGTTTTTATATCCAGAGTTTTCATATCCAGAGTTTTCATATCCAGACCTTCCATATCCAGAGCTTCCATATCCAGAGTTTGAATATCCGTCACCTTGCCAAGTTCATCTCCGAACTTCCTGACTGCAACTGACCGAGCCAGTGCCGTGAAATCAACGCCGCATTCTTCAAAGGCGATTGATATGATTTCATCACCAACCTGCCTGGCACGCAGCTCCATTTTAATCTTGACGGGACCCTGCCCCCTATTGGTTCTTGCGCGTATAAATGCTTCAGCGAGCCTGCGGTCACTCTGCAAGCCCTCATCGGTCAGTTTGCCGACTTCCTGTTCAAAGAGCTCAGGGTTATCACCAAGACGCCGGGTTAGTTTAAGTAAAATCTCATAGCGAGAATGTTCTCTCCGCGCCAACAAATCCATTGCGGCGCGGCGAACATCTGAGGGCTTAATGGCTGTCATTTTCCTTCATTAGTACTGTCCGATTAGTACTGTCCGATTAGTACTGTCCGATTAGTAC
>DTZW01000358.1:16838-21124 GCA_012961165.1 Gammaproteobacteria bacterium
ATTAGTACTATCTGATTAGTACTATCCGATTAGTACTGTCCGATTAGTACTGTCCGATTAGTACTGCAGCGTTAGAACTACCGACGGCAACGCCGGTTCGCTTTAAACTCATGTTGTCATTGCTCTCAGGCACCCGAAATAGGCGTGACATTATCCAGGTCTTCATCTTCCGAGCCTTCGTCGTGATCAAGCAGCTTCGCCCGAATCTGTTGCTCGATGTCTACAGCGATGTGTGAATTCTCTGTGATATATTCACAGGCATTCTTCTTGCCCTGGCCAATACGTTCACCCTTGTAGCTATACCAGGCACCGGCTTTATCTACCAGGTTAAGCTGGACACCCAGGTCGATCACTTCACCCATATGATAGATACCCTTGCCGTACATAATCTGGAATTCGGCTTGCTTAAAGGGAGGCGCAACCTTGTTCTTGATCACCTTGACACGGGTTTCGTTACCGATAACCTCATCGCCTTCTTTGACAGCCCCAATGCGGCGTATGTCCAGACGAACAGAGGAATAAAACTTCAGCGCGTTACCGCCAGAGGTAGTCTCAGGGCTACCAAACATCACGCCAATTTTCATTCGGATCTGATTGATAAAGATAACCAGGGTATTTGAATTTTTGATGTTGCCCGCCATCTTACGCAGCGCCTGACTCATCAGCCGGGCCTGCAGTCCAACATGGTGGTCACCCATATCGCCCTCGATTTCTGCTTTCGGGGTCAATGCAGCGACTGAATCTATAATCACCACGTCAACAGCGCCAGATCTGACAACCATGTCGCAAATTTCAAGCGCCTGCTCACCCGTGTCCGGCTGGGAAACCAGCAGGTCATCAATATTCACGCCAAGATTCTGCGCATACAGGGGATCCAGAGCATGCTCTGCATCGATGAAGGCACAGGTCCCGCCTGCTTTTTGGGCCTCCGCAATGACCTGTAGGGTCAGGGTTGTCTTGCCCGAAGACTCCGGGCCATAGATCTCAACAATACGCCCACGAGGCAATCCACCTACCCCCAGCGCAATATCCAGGCCCAGAGAACCGGTCGATATTGCCGGGATTTTCTCCAGAGGAGAATCACCAAGACGCATTATAGCGCCCTTGCCAAACTGCTTCTCGATCTGGGAAAGTGCTGCTGTTAGCGCCTTCTCTTTTTGAGTATCTTTTTGAGTATCTTTTTGCGTGTCTTTTTGCGTGTCTTTTTGCGAACCGCTATTTTCAACGTCGGACATTGTTTTTCCTCTTTGTTTTTTAACTGGTTATATATACAGTATTATCCATATAATCATTTAAACGCCAAATGCTTTTTTCAACTTGTTTTGTTTCACCCAGATTCCCGTCGAATCGACGATTTAATCTCACAGGGGTTCGCGTTGACCACCCTACCTGGCAGCACCACATCCTCACTGATCTTGCTGCCAGGCCCGGTCGGGCAGGTAGATAGTCTCAGGTGGGGCTGGTTGGGGATGTAGGAGAAGGATTAAAGCTATATAGGCTTTTATCTGGTCGAGGCGAATGCGGCATGCGACACGTGGCCTCAATCGAATTTAAATGGTGTGAGTGATCCTACTCTCGGCAATATCGGGTTCGTGGACTCTTTTCCGTCTTTGGAGTCCTGCACGGCAGCAAAGTTACAAGCGTCAGTAGATGGCTTTTGCATTTACAGACTTCGGGTCGGCGCAGTATCCATCTGCCACAATACTGCTACTCAAGCGATGGTTGGAAAATTAGTAAACCAAACCGAATCGACACAAAACAACATTGATGATTTCAGGTGGTAAGGAGAGCTGGCAGCTGTATCGCATCTCATCTGAACAACCAACAGTGATCGTAAACAGGATGCGTTCATTGAAGATCTTAAGGATTTTACTGACAACTGATTTGATCGCCCTCTGACCCTTGCCCATAGCATTGACGGAAGGTACCTTGTAGGAAACACATCAGCAGGTACTCCATGACTTTTGCTATTCCTGAAGCCGACGCCAGCCTTGAGATTTGTTGGGATAACATTGGCGTGCCGCATATTTTCGCTAATTCTATTCCAGATGCCTTTAGAGGCATGGGCTATGCCTGCGCGAGCGAACGCCTATGGCAACTGCACTTGAGTAACCTGTACGCCACTGGCACGGCAGCCAGCGTCATGGGTGAGAAACATATACCTCAGGATCTGATGCACAAGGCGTTTAACGTTACCGCAAGAGAAGTGCCAGACTCCCCGGGTGACTATATTGTTGACGCCTACCTGCAGGGCGTTAACGCCTACGTTGATTCGCTTGATGAGGTGCCACCAGAATTCCTGAAGGCCGGCACGGAGCCCAGACACTACACACGCCATGATGTTGCCTCACGTTATCGCTTCACAGGCTGGTTTCAACATAAGACTTGGCTGGAGAAAATTTACCTTGGGAAACTTATGGCAGAACATGGCGTTGAGTATTTTCGCCATCATGTGCTCAGGTTTTCTAACGAAGATGCTATGTGCATCGAGTCGCTTCGAGACGCATTGCTTGGTATCGACATGAACGTCGCAAAACTACTTTTCCCTCATGAGACGAGGCTGAGCGGCAGCAATAATTGGGCAATCAATGGTGAGTTATCTGCGTCTGGGTTTCCGATGTTAGCAACCGATCCACATCAACCCCATAGTATTCCGAACACGTTCTTCTATTCGCACTTGAGTGCGCCGAATTGGGATGCCTTTGGCGCCAGTTTCCCCGGCGTGCCTTACTTTATGATGGGACACAATCGAGACGTGTCCTGGGGGCTAACCACAGGTTGCGTCGATACTTATGACGTCTTTGTTGAGAGTGAGGCGCCTGGCAACACTCAAAGTTACACAGTCGATGTCGCTAACCAACCTTCACGCAGCTTCACGGTGAGTGAATCAACCCACGGCCCTATTCTTGAGTCACTGACAGACGCGCTGGGCTTCACGGATCTGCGGGGAGCAGGAAGTATCACCGCGCTTGATTGGGCCATGAGAGATCAACCCACTTCCGCGGGTGTTCTGGCGCTGATGCCATTAGCCAAGAATTCACAACAACTGGGCGATGCATTGTTTGAGAACGATGTCTGTCCGTTGGTCAACAACATTATCTGCGTCGATAGACACAATGATATGCATCGCTATATAGCCACGACGCTGCGACACCGATCAGGCAGTGGTGAAAATCATGCGGAACAAGGTGTGACAGGCGTTGTGCCTTTGCCCGGCAACAACCCCGACTACCATTTTCGATTAAGTACCGCGGCTGAATTGCTCGTTGAATCGAACCCGTTAAAGAAGTACACCTTAACTGCCAACAGCGACACTATGGGCGATTCGGGTCGCTATCCGATTCATAATTTTCCTACCCACGATGCCAGAGCAAAACGGATTGATGAATTGTTGCAAAAGCGGGGATCCAATTTCACGACAGAATACTTCGCGGACATGCAGTTGGACTTGATGGATGTTAGAGCCAGAGAGCTGGTACCGAACATATTGCAGTCGCTAGAATCTCAACCCCAACATGAAAGATTAGAACTGGCGATTAAACTCCTGGCTGATTGGGACTATGTGGCGACCACAGACTCAAAGGCTGCTTGCATCTTGTACCCCCTGTTGGAAAAACGTTCGCACATTCAATTTATGGAAACCGTTCTAGGTAAGAGCCCTTTGATCACCACAATGTCGAGTATTGCACCTGCACTCAATCGTTTCGATATCAGCCATTTCATGGCAGAGGGATCGCCCTGGCTTGCCCACAGAGACACGCTTGATAAGATCATCGCCGAAAATGTGATAGCTATCGTTGAGTACCTGACGACGAACTACGCTGATGATTGGTCGTGGGGCAAGATACACCAAATTCGCTTCGGCCATTCACTACGTAAACACAAACCATGGCAGGCTATACATGTGGGTCCTGATCCTATTGGCGGCAGCGCTACCACGCTGCGCATGGCACGACATAATCCTCCGGTTAAAGGCAGTATTGAACAGGAGGTTTATCATGGCCCCGCATTTCGTTGGATTGTCGACATGGCGGACCCACTTCGGTTTAAGTTTGTCATTGCCGGTGGGAACGGCGGGCGGCCTGATAGCGAGCATGTTTCAGATCACTATACGGCCTGGCTAAAAGGCGATTATTTCGACATGTCGCTGGTAAGGGAAGAAATGAACATCGTCCGGCAGGATAAAACGGGGTCGGAGTAATTACCCGGGGTAAAGTACCGGGGTAAAGTACCGGGGTAAAGTACCGGGGTAAAGTACCGGAGTAAACGCGCCCAACAACGGGGTC
>DTZW01000358.1:21174-73396 GCA_012961165.1 Gammaproteobacteria bacterium
CTCTCCAGACCTGTAACCACTCCCTGATCTGCGGCAGGTACTCAGCCAAGTCATAGATGCCCTCGACGCCACTGCGGGAGTGACCCAGCATCGCCAGCCTTGCCCCGGCCAGCGACATGTCAAGCTCGTGGCCAAGCGCTATCCGGGTCAATTTATCGGTATGAGGAAGCCTGAAACGGTAGATGTAACGAATGCCAGCTGTGTTTCGGGTGACCCGAAGCCCACGATATTCTCCAAGGTCGGCCAGGATCTTTCCCATGTGCATCTTTTTGATACCAAGGGACGAGAGTGGTTTAGAATGAGCCTGAGTCATGCCGATCTCCTTTATCGGTTGATTCCGGCATAGGGAGTTACCGCTCCCTGTGCCAGCTTGACCTTACACTTATCGTGCAAAGTAACTCTTCCCTCGATACGGGGAAGTTACCCTAAACAGGGCACACTTGTGTAACCTTGGCTGGATAAACGTGGACAAACGAGCACAACCGCTAAAGAACAATTGTTCATATAAGATATTGAAATAAAATAGATTACAGGTAAATGGGCCGCTATAAATGGGCAGTACAGAACAACACCATACACCGATGATGCGCCAGTACCTGGCCATTAAGGCCCAGCACCCTGATGAACTTTTGTTCTATCGCATGGGTGACTTTTATGAGCTGTTTTTCACGGATGCTGCTCAAGCAGCCGATGCGCTCGGTATAACGCTCACCGCCAGAGGCTCTTCGGCAGGCGAACCCATCCCAATGTGCGGTGTTCCCTTTCATGCTGTGGATACCTATCTCGCCAAACTTGTTCAACGGGGTGTCTCTGTTGCCATCTGCGAGCAGATAGGCGATCCCGCGACCAGCATAGGGCCTGTTGAACGAAAGGTCATGCGTATCGTGACCCCGGGCACGCTGACCGAAGAATCCCTGCTGGATGCTGGCCGTGACAATCTTATCGCCGCGATCAGCGCTGACGGCACATCGTTTGGCCTTGCTACCCTGGATATCTCCAGCGGTCGATTTGAGCTCGCTGAACATCCAGTTGAAACCAGCCTGGTCAGTGAGCTTCATCGGCTTTCTCCTGCAGAGATACTCCTGATGGATAATCAGCAGTATCCGTTAATTGCCACGCAACATGCGGGTTCAAGATGCCGGTCTGAGTGGGAATTTGACCTGACCTCTGCCAGGGCTGCACTGACAAAACAGTTCAACGTAAGAGACCTCGCCGGTTTTGATTGTGATGATATGGACCTTGGCCTTCGGGCTGCAGGGTGTCTGCTCGCCTATGTGCAGGAAACCCAGAGAACCGAACTGCCACATATTAACCGTCTGAAAAAGCTGACCAGTGATGAAGCTGTTCACATCGATGGCTCCTCACGTCGAAACCTTGAACTGACCCTTAACATCCATGGGGGCGAAGAACACACACTGTTTGCCGTGTTAAACAAAACAGCAACCAGCATGGGCGGACGACTGCTGCAGCGGTGGATTAACCGTCCCATCCGTTCACGCCAGGTACTGAGCGGACGCATGGACGCCATCGATCGAATTGTCCAGGGCAAGCACGCTGACCCAATGTTCTCCTGCCTGCGGAACATAGGCGATATTGAACGAATACTGGCCCGTGTCGCGCTTCGGTCCGCCAGGCCAAGAGACATCGCGCGCCTTAGAGACGCACTCGCTATCCTGCCTGAACTCAGCGACCTGCTCGGCGCTATTGATGCAGACCGCATTGCGCAACTCGCCCAAAAATGTAAACCACTTCCCGAGTTGGCACGGGAACTTGAAAAAGCCGTTATTGAAAATCCGCCCGTTGTTATCCGGGAAGGCGGGGTCATCAAAAAGGGATACGACGACGAACTGGATGAGCTCCGATCCATCAGCGAGAACGCTGCGGAATACCTGATAAAACTTGAAACCGAAGAACGAGAAGTCACAGGACTCAGCACACTCAAGGTCGGTTATAACCGGGTACACGGCTATTACATCGAAATCAGTAAAAGCCAGGCTGAAAAAGCCCCCGCGCATTATGTTCGGCGGCAGACCCTCAAGAATGCTGAGCGCTTTATCACGCCGGAACTGAAGACTTTCGAGGACAAGGCTCTCAGCAGCAAAAGCCGGGCACTCGCCAGGGAAAAACACCTTTATGACGAACTGCTGGAGCTATTAGTCGGACAGCTAACGCTGCTCCAGGATCTTGCCGACGCCATATCTGAACTTGACGTGATCAACACCCTTGCGGAACGTTCGGTCACATTGCAACTGGTCCGACCAGTGTTAACCCAGGACCCTGCGCTAGAAATAGAGCAGGGGCGCCATCTTGTTGTTGAACAGACGATGGATGGCACGTTCATCGCCAATGACCTTGACCTGGGCGGTGAGACACAATTGCTGATTATTACCGGCCCTAATATGGGTGGTAAATCAACTTACATGCGCCAGTGCGCCATAATTACATTGTTAGCACACATTGGTTGCTTCGTGCCCGCCAGATCGGCAAGCATTGGCGCAATCGACAGGATCTTTACCCGAATAGGTTCATCTGATGACCTCGCAAGTGGTCGATCCACCTTTATGGTCGAGATGACAGAAACGGCGCTTATCCTTAATAACGCCACGCCTCATTCGCTGGTGTTGCTTGATGAAATCGGCAGGGGCACATCGACCTTCGATGGTTTATCCCTGGCCTGGGCGGTCGCCAATTCGATCGCCACGGATATCGGCGCGTTGACCTTGTTCGCGACGCACTATTTTGAACTCACAGCCCTGCCTGAAAACCTGGCACAAACCCGAAATGTACATCTTGCTGCCCGCGAGTTCGGTGAGGACATTGTCTTCATGTACGCGGTCAATGATGGTCCCGCCAGCCAGAGCTACGGATTACAGGTTGCAAAACTCGCCGGTGTCCCACAATCGGTCATCCGCATCGCCCAGGAAAAGCTGAGGCAGCTAGAGGAAAACGAGGTCAGGATGGACGCACACCCTGCACAGGCGGACCTTTTCGTGGCAGCGGCAACTGAACCCGATGAACTGCGGACCCGTCTGCAGGGTCTGGATGTGGATTCACTGTCGCCAAGGGATGCACTGGATCTGATCTATGAACTGCATGGGCTGTCCAAAAATTAGCACTTGGTTCAATCCATATGGGACCTGATGAGGCAAGCGGGATACAAAGGAAAGGTAGACGACTATTAAAGAAACAGGAAACGAGCTGAACCTCGTTTCCTGTCGGTGCTCAGATTGCCAGGTGGTCCCGCTTGTTCTTCACCTCTGCCCAGTCTTCGGCATCGGGCAGGGGGTCTTTCTTTTCGGTAATGTTTGGCCAGGTTTCGCAAAGCTCGGCGTTCAACTGGAGAAATTCCTGCTCGGCTTCCGGAAGTTCATCTTCAGAATAAATGGCGTCGACCGGGCACTCAGGTTCACATAGGGCGCAATCAATACACTCATCAGGACTGATGACCAGAAAGTTGGGTCCTTCGTAAAAACAATCTACCGGGCACACTTCTACACAATCGGTGTGCTTACACTTAATACAACCGTCACTCACCACAAATGTCATATCGTTCCCTTGAGCTTACAAATCTTTAAAAAAAGGCATTCTATCAGCTTTTGGGGTCCTGACAATCCACTGCGGGGTTGTTTATGGGTGGCTATGCTCTGTTGTTTGGGCTGTTCATGGCCGTCTACTTTGCGCTGGTATCCCGCTTGCCTCATCAGGTCCCAGTCAGGTCTATCCAGGTAGCGCTCAGGGCTGACCAGGTAGCGCTCAGGGCTGTTTATTCCCGTCTACTTTGCGCTGGTATCCCGCTTGCCTCATCAGGTCCCAGTTAGGTCTATCCAGGTAGCGCTCAGGGCTGTCCAAGTAGCGCTCAGGGCTAACGGGTTGGAAGGTATCTTAGTGGGTTAACTGGCTTGCCGTCTCGGCGAATCTCAAAGTGCAGCATCTCAACACTGGCGGCTGTTTTACCCACCCGTGCGATAGATTTTCCTGCCTTCACTTTCTCACCCTCCTTCACCAGCATCTTCTCGTTGTTACCATAGGCCGATAGAAAACTATCGTTGTGTTTAACAATCACTAACTGTCCGTAACCCCTGAGGTTACCCCCCGCATAAACAACAACACCATCGGCAGCAGCCCTCACCGTATCGCCTATGTCTCCGGCGATATCGATTCCTTTATTGACGGGTTGAGCAAGGGAAAACCGGTTTATAACTTCCCCCTTAAGTGGCCATCGCCAGCTGGCAACGGGCGCACTGGGTGCTGGAGGTGCCTTTGATACTTTATATGGTGGCCTGGTGGACGATTGGGTCGCCACCGGAGCGCTGTCTTTTTTAGGCAACTTTGCCGAGCCACGCAGTCGAATCAACTGGTCAACATAGATCGTATAGGGAGGCCGAACGCCATTAATTCGAGCCAGGCTCTTGTAATCAAGACCATAACGGAACGCGATGGAGTACAGGCTGTCACCCTTCCTGACCACATACGTGTCAGTACCACCGGCAACGGTGTAAATCGGTGGCAGTCCAGCACACCCGGTGATTAAAAACACCAATAGCAGCAGGACCAGGCCAGTACGCCAAGTTTTATTATTCCATATCCTTTTCGGCATTCGATTCTTTGAGGAAAGCAAACCTGTCCATGAGAAAAATAACGAAAAACCCCGTGACCAGGGCTGCTAACGCCAGCACAATCTCCGGATCACTACCGGTTAACTGCTCGTACGCACCAGGCAGAACGGGTTCCTGCACCACAGGAATCTGGCCACCGTCGGGTTTGATTTGGTAGCTGGTGGTATATTTCCACGGCCAGATTTTTGTCAGGGAACCCAGCATGAACCCTACAAGCAGCGCCACCGTCGCATCATAAAATCGAGCAAGCAGCACCGTCAGGATTCGGGAAAAACACATCAGGCCGACGACGCATCCCAGGCCCACGTAGCCAAGTGTCAGCAACTCGAAATTTTTTATCGCCGCAATCACCGTCTGGTAAAGGCCAAGCACCAGCAGCAGAAAAGAGCCAGACAAACCTGGCAGGATCCAGGCACACACCGCAATGCAACCACCCGCAAACAATGTAAAGCCTGAAATCTCTGCCTCGAATGGAATAATACGTACCACCACCATGCCAACTGCGACCCCGACCCCAAGGGCCAGACCACTTTCCATCGACAAAGGCAGCAGCCGCCGCCCAACAACGAATATGGATGACAGCACCAATCCAAAAAAGAAAGACCAAATTCCAACGGGGTGCTCAGCAAGAAGGTAACTGACGCCTCGGGCCAATATCAAAATCGAGACAAGCATGGCGCCAAACAGCACAAACAGGAATCCAAGGTCGTACTTCTTCCACCAGGTGGCAAAACCGATTTTCGGCAGCTCCAACAGGCTAAACGGGGTTAGCCGCGCAATGCCATTAACCAGCCGCTCGTAGAATCCTGAAACAAACGCAATAGTGCCGCCTGATACGCCTGGAACAACCTCGGCCGCACCCATCAAGACACCTACTAAGACAATACGAATATATTTATTCATGACAACAAGATCAGGACTTGCCGCTCAGAAGGGGTACAAACCTGACCGCCTCAAGCACCTGCTGCTCTACTTCATCACCATTTCTTTGAACCAGAACCAGTTCCTGGTGACGTGCTTCACCCACTGGAACCAGCATCCTGCCGGTGGGTGAAAGTTGTTCTATCAGTGCTTCCGGTATGACCCGGGGTGATGCGGTAACAATAATCGCGTCAAACGGGCCTCGCTCCGGCCAGCCCATCCCACCATCAGCATGTTTGAATTGAATGTTGCGGTAACCGATAGTCGCCAGTAATTCCTTCGCACGATTTAGCAACCCACTGATACGCTCAACGGTGTATACCTTTGGTACAAGCCGCGACAGGACCGCCGTCTGGTAACCAGAGCCGGTACCAACTTCAAGTACGTTCTCGATCGGCCCATCGGCGAGTAACGCTTCGGTCATTCTGGCAACAATATACGGTTGTGAAATTGTCTGCTTAAACCCAATAGGCAGCGCCGTGTCTTCGTAGGCCCGATGCGCCAATGCTTCATCAACAAACGCATGACGCGGCGTCTCGCTGATGACATCCAGAATATGCTCGTTGAGTATGCCCTGCTCGCGAAGTCGCTCTACCAGCCGGCTCCTGGTCCGCTGGGAAGTCATACCGATGCCCTTCAGGTCAAGATCTGAAGTCATAAGGATTCGTCCTTAACCAGGAACAACTCACGAAGCAAGCTGGTTGCATAGCTTCCCGGCGGCAGCCTGAACTGTAAAACAAGCGCGTCTTCTGCCGCTGACCAACTCATCTCATCGGGTCGAACGATAAGGTCACGAGTGCCGACTTTCGCACCCAGCTTCCTGAGCCCCGCCGCCCAGGCCTGTTCCGTTTCATCAAAATATTCTTCACCTGGCTGGGGATCCCTGGACTTACCGATTAACGGCCCCTGCGCCACTTCCTGCGCATCACCCTGCTCAAGATGCCTTGCGAGGAATCCGTTGAACAGCCACGAGCGCGCCGCAGATATCAACATCCCCCGGTTGCCGCGAACTCGCTCGCCTTTTCGCAGTAATTGATCCGCGAGGATGAGATTGTGTCCATCCCTGCCAAACCGCTGCGGTCCAAAATAGTTTGGAAGCCCCTGATCGGACAACTGCTCTAATCTTTCGACAAGATCGCGACCCTGCGATTCCGTTAGTTTGCCGTGACGAACTTTGATCCGGAAAACATTGCACTGCAACTGGCCACGTCGCAACTTGCTACGGTGCCATGTCATGGATTTCACCACAACACCTTCGACTGAAAACAGCGTCCAGTCTACGTCGGTACCTGTTGGCAAATAACAGCTGAACCACTGCGTGGTGACGCCATGCCTGTCCTTTCGACCCGCATAGCTGACATCCAGATCCCGGACCTCCAAAAAGCTGGCCAATTGGTAGGCGACCCAACCGGTGTTCGCACCGGTCTTTTCAATTTCTATATAGAGGTGCTCGCCTGTCCCAGCTGGTTCAAATGGCAAAATCTCATCAACCACAAATTCATCAGGCAGCGTTTTGATACAGCCATTGATCGTCGGGAGAGGTTGCAACGTCCGAAATAGATCGTCCGAGTATTGCGGTATCCTGTGACGCGCCATCGCGTGCATCGCTAAGAGTTGTCCTTAATCTTCGACGATCAGGAAGAAAGTTTCTCCCTTCTTGATCATGCCAAGCTCACTTCGCGCGATGTCCTCTACCGCCTCAAGACCCTGTTTGAGATCGACTATCTCGGCCTTCAGGACAGCGTTTCGCCCACGACGGCTGTCGTTTTCGGCGGAGCGCAATGATACTTTCTCTCCGAGCCCATTGACGTGTGCAAAACTGCCCTGCCCTGTCCACAGGCGAACCTGGAGGCCAGCAATTGCCAACAGCAGCACTACAACGAATATGCGAAAAGGTGTGATCATCTTCGAAATTCTGTCATTCCCTTATAGATGGCTGAGCTATGGTCTTCTATTCTCAGCAACCGGTTGTACTTTGCAACCCTGTCAGAACGACAAAGTGACCCTGTCTTGATTTGCCCTGCGGCTGTGGCGACCGCCAGGTCAGCAATTGTCGTGTCCTCGGTCTCGCCCGAACGATGGGAAATAACCGTTGTATAGCCAGCTTCTCGCGCCAGTTTAATGGCTTCAAGGGTCTCAGACAGGGTTCCGATCTGGTTGACCTTGATCAAAATAGAGTTGGCAACTCCCTCGTCTATGCCCTTTTTCAGTATTGCCGGATTAGTCACAAAAAGGTCGTCGCCCACAAGCTGGATACGATCTCCGAGTATTTTGGTTAAATACGCCCACCCGTCCCAATCACTCTCATCAAGGCCATCTTCAATCGACAGGATTGGATATCGATCTACCAGGTCAGCCAGGTAATCGCTGAAACCCTCCGAATTGAACTGCTTGTCTTCGCCGGAAAGAACGTAGCCGCCATCCTTGTAGAATTCGGAGGCCGCACAATCAAGCGCCAGGAAAACATCTTCCCCCGCCCTGTATCCTGCCTTGTCTATCGCTTCCATAATCATCTGAAGCGCGGCTTCGTTACTGGGCAGGTTGGGGGCAAAGCCTCCTTCATCACCTACTGCTGTACTCAGGCCGTTCGAAGAAAGTACCGCTTTTAAGGTATGGAATATTTCCGCACCACACCTGAGCGCCTCAGTGAACGTCGCAGCACCCACTGGCTGCACCATGAACTCCTGAATGTCGACGTTGTTATCGGCATGCTCACCACCATTTAGGATGTTCATCATCGGTACCGGCATGCTGTATCTACCCGGGCTACCATCGAGCTCCGCCAGGTATTCGTATAGCTGCAGCCCTCTTGCTTTTGCAGCCGCGGCGGCGGTTGCAAGCGAGACCGCAAGCATGGCATTAGCTCCAAGGTTACCCTTGTTCTCAGTACCATCCATATCAATCATCATCTGGTCGATATCAGCCTGCGCCTGCACCTCGCGACCGATCAGCATCTCGCGCAAGCGGGTATTAATGTTCTCGACAGCCTTCAGGACACCCTTACCCAGGTAACGGGACGGGTCCTTGTCGCGAAGTTCAAGGGCCTCGCGAGAACCTGTAGACGCACCCGATGGCACACCGGCAGATCCGGTGAATCCACCTTCAACTTCTACCTCAGCCTCGACCGTTGGGTTACCGCGAGAATCAAGAATCTCCCTCGCTCTAATATCAATAATTTCCATAATGACTGATCTGTTGCTCCCCTTTGCTTTAAAAAAAAACAGCTTTAAAAAAACAGTTTAAAAAAATAGCGTTAAAAAAAGTGTTGAAAAAACCTCTTAAGCAAAAGTTGGTTTTACCACTGAATCAATTTGCATCAGGGTGGTGAGCAATTCCTTTATCTCGTGCATCGGCCAGCTGTTCGGTCCGTCACTCATGGCATTTTCAGGGTCTGGATGGGTTTCCATAAATACACCATGCACACCGGCACCAATCGCCGCCCTTGCCAGTACCGGCACCATTTCTCTTTGCCCCCCGGAGGTAGCACCTTGGCCACCCGGCAACTGCACACTATGGGTTGCATCAAAGACCACCGGACATCCTGTCTCACGAAGCACAGGCAGTGAACGCATATCCGAAACCAGATTGTTATAACCAAAGCTGGCGCCACGTTCACACACCATGATCTGGTCATTGCCGGTTGCCCTGGCTTTGCTGACGACATGTTGCATATCCCATGGGGCCAGAAACTGACCTTTTTTGATATTGACGGGCAGGCCCAGACTGGCAACACGTTGAATGTAGTTGGTCTGGCGGCAAAGAAATGCTGGCGTCTGCAGCACCGACACAACATCTCTTATTTCATCCAGCGGGGTATCTTCATGGACATCTGTCAGCACCGGCACCTGCACCTGTGTCTTAACCTTGTCAAGAATTCGAAGACCTTCGCTGATCCCGGGTCCACGAAAGCTCTCGTGGGAAGATCGATTAGCCTTGTCGAAAGATGACTTGTAAATAAACAGGATATCCAGCGACTCGCAGACTTCCTTCAGGTAAGCGGCTGTCTCCATCGCCAGCGATTCAGACTCGATGACGCAGGGACCCGCAATCAGGAAAAAAGGTGACGTATCAGTGATCTCTCGGCCACAAAGTTGCATGCTATTTCTACCAGAATTCCCAGAGCAAGAAGTATACAGGTTACAGGCTAGCTGTTTTGCCTGACCAATGCCGCTTCAATGAAACTTGTAAACAAGGGGTGACCATCACGGGGAGAGGACGTGAATTCCGGATGGAACTGGCTCGCGACAAACCACGGATGGTCTTTATACTCAATCACCTCAACCAGCACATTGTCTGCACTTCTGCCTGCCACTTTAAGGCCAGCTTCCTCCAGCGCGGGGACAAAATTGTTGTTCACTTCATATCGGTGCCGGTGCCGCTCCTTGATCTCTGACTCCCCGTAGATTTGATACGTGAGAGAATCTTCAGCCAGGTTACAAACTTGTTCCCCCATACGCATGGTGCCGCCCAGGTCTGAATCCTCATCCCGGGTTTCTGTCTCACCTTCTTCGTTCACCCACTCGGTAATCAGCGCGATCACCGGATACCGGGTATTGGGGTTGTTCTCGGTGGTATCCGCATTTTCCATGTCGGCAAGGTTTCTGGCGATGTCGACAACCGCAGCGTGCAGACCGTAACAGATGCCAAGATAGGGAATCTTGTTTTCCCTGGCATAACGCGCCGCAACCACCTTGCCTTCGAAGCCTCGCTCACCAAAACCGCCGGGCACCAGAATCGCATCGGCATCGATGAGCATTTCTGCGCCCTTTACCTCGATCTCGACCGAGTCAATGAAATCGACATCAACTCGAGTGTGTGTATGGATACCGGCATGCAGAAGCGCCTCGTTCAGCGACTTGTAGGCATCCAGCAGGTCCATGTACTTGCCGATCATCTTGAGTTTTATGGTGTGCCTGGGGTTCAGCTGCGCATCGACGACCTTTCCCCAGTCGGAAAGGTCAGCCGGACCAACATCCAGGCCAAGCTTATCCACGATAATATCATCCAGGCCCTGTTCGTTGAGCATCGACGGGATTCGATAGATGGTGTCTGCGTCGATCAGGGGAATGACACCCCGGGGCTCGACATTGGTAAAGAGCGCAATCTTGTCTCTGGCACTTTTTGGAATCTCGTGATCAGACCTGACAATCAGGATGTCTGGTTGCAGGCCAATGGAGCGGAGTTCTTTCACAGAGTGCTGGGTGGGCTTGGTCTTGGTCTCACCCGCCGTTGCTATATAAGGTACAAGGGTCAGATGCATCAGCAACGTCCGTTTCGAGCCCATCTCAAAGCGAAGCTGCCTGACCGCTTCAAGAAATGGCTGGGATTCTATGTCACCCACAGTGCCGCCGATCTCGACGATGGTTATCTCGACACCTTCGGAAGCTCTTAAAATTTTCGCTTTGATCGCATCTGTAATATGCGGAATCACCTGGATGGTAGCGCCAAGGTAGTCTCCTCGGCGTTCCTTGGCGATGACGTCGGCGTAGATCCTGCCGGTCGTGAAATTATTGTTCCTGGTCAGGTTGCTGCAGGAACGGACGAACCTCTCATAGTGGCCCAGGTCAAGGTCTGTCTCGGTACCATCTGCAGTGACGTAAACCTCGCCATGCTGCAAAGGGCTCATCGTTCCCGGATCCACATTGATATACGGATCGAGTTTGAGCATGGTGACATTGAGACCGCGGGCTTCGAGAATCGCCCCGAGCGAGGCGGCAGCGATGCCTTTTCCGAGCGAGGAAACTACACCACCAGTAACAAAAATAAAGCGAGACATCGAACTCCCATCTGATCAATATAGGCCGCAAGATGTGTGACCAAGATGGGATTACAGACTAACACGTGGGCCAATCCGCCTCAATGTAATTCTTGGATATGACTGGCTCGAAGGGCAGTTACTTTTAAGTCAGCACTCTGTCAGCACTCTGTCAGCACTCTGTCAGCAATCGGTCAACACTCGGTCAGCCAGCGAAAGGGAGACCTCAAAACCCTCTTCTTCGGTCCCGGCCAGCCACCCGTCAGCAACCTTCATAGAGATCTGCCAGTCAGGTACCGCAGCTATCGCCACAAGTTCATTCCCGGCGTAGATTAGAGGGATCCGGTCCCTAAGCCAGGAAGGAACACGGCTTTCCTGGAAAATATTCTTAATATCCCGATTCTTCCCCATTCGGATCTTTTCCTTGCCCGACCGGAAAGCCACCCTATAGCCAGATGACGCACGCAGGCCTCCCCCCTTGATAAAATTGTTGGACACACAACCGCCGGGGAACTCAAAGTCACCGAGCGAACAACCTACAAACTCCATGGGAGGTAATGGCCGCAAGACATAGACCACATTATCCAAATCGCGAAACTCGAGTTCGCCAGCCGCCATATCAATTCTATTTTGATTCACAATATTACCTGCCAACTCAAGCAGCATTCTCCCACTGGGCTGCGGCAGGTTCAGATCGTCCAGCCAGTGGGTCAGAAGCAACACAAGCTCGCCCTGTGGCACCCGCCGCAATAGATTCAATCTCAGGCCATCGGGTGAATGACGAACTTGTTCCAGCTGCCCGCCTAACAGTTCTTTCCGCTGACTCCTGGCTAATTGGTCTCGCCCCATTCCTGCGAGCAGCGCTTTTTTAGCACCGGGAAAGCGGCTATCGATCACCGGCATAATATTGTGCCGAATATAGTTTCTGTCAGCATCAACTTCAGCGTTCGTCGGGTCTTCGCACCAGGAAAGCTTGCGCTCCCTGGCATATTTTTCGATATCAGTCCGGGGAATCTCCAGCAGCGGCCTGTGCAACGCGGCCTTGCCGATCGCCCTGGTAACCGGCATTCCTTCTAGCCCAGGCACCCTGCTGCCACGAAACAGCCTGAACAGGACAGTCTCTACCTGATCGTCCGCGTGGTGAGCGAGCAACAGTAAATCACCTTCGACCAGATACTGTTCAAAGACGTTGTACCTGGCTTCTCTGGCCCTGGCTTCAAGGCTTCCCTGCGCACTGACCGCGACACTATGACAGCGCACTTCAAGCTGGTATTTCTCACCCAGGGCGATGCAGAACTTTTCGTAGTCATCGGATCGGGGATGAAGATGATGATTCACATGCACGGCTGAAACCGGAACGTTCTTAACCTGGCTCACTATATCCAGCAGGACCACCGAATCGACCCCGCCACTAAGGCCAACGACCAACCGTTTGATTTTCTGGTCTTCGAGATAGCGCAGAAAAGTTTCAGTCAGTACTTTTTCGTGCACGAAACCCACCTCATGCATACTGCAGGTGAACTTTCTCCGAACCGTAATGTTCCTTCAGGTTCTGGAGCAGGTCGTCATGGGGTATGACTCGCCAGTCATCGCCAAGAATGACATCTCCCTGCGACACCTTGTTCACAATCTTGATAGCAACAGGACAACCGACCGTGTCTCTTGGACGAAAGGGTTGGAGTATTTCGGCAAGTTCATCAATGAACCCATCACACAGGTTACAGGTATCGAGTTCGACCTTCAGCCTGGATACTTTCCTTGCCCTGGTTTCCTCCAGGGTCATCACCTCGGACGCTCGCATCTTCTTGCCACCTGTAAAATCGTCATCCTCGATGGAACCTCGCACAAATATAATCTCGTCCTTTTTCAGCTTCTCCCTGACCTGGTCGTACAACTCACCGAATATCTGAACTTCAAGACGGCCGGTTTTATCATCCAGCGTAACGAATGCATTGGTGCCGCCACGCTTGCTTTTCATTGCCCGCATCGCGAACACAAGCCCACCGACAGTGACCGCCCTCTGGCCTGTTCGCAGCTTACTCAGCCGCAGGTCAGTAAAGTGCTCAAAGTCTTCTTTGTATCCATCAACCATATGTCCGGTCAGGAACAACCCAAGGGAGTCTTTCTCTTTGCCCAGCCGGTCCTTGAAGGACAGGTGGCGTAAATTTTCAATATGGTTGTAGCGTCCTTCTTCGGAATCACTAACCAGAACTTCGCTGCCAAAGAGATCAGTCAAGCCGCTAAGCTCGTTGCTGGCTTTCTGATCCGCAAGGCCAACGGCTTCGGCCTGGTTCGCCATCAATAACGCTCGTTTGAAGCCGATGACATCAGGACAATCATCAGGGACCTGAGCCACCAACTGATCCAGTGCACCGCTGCCAATCAGCGCCTCAAGCGCACGTTTATTCACTTTTCTCTGGTCAACTTTTTCACAGAACTCAAACAGATCCCCGAAACAACCCTCAGCCTGTCGGTAGGTGACGATGGATTCAATTGGACCTTCACCCAGGCCTTTGATGGCTCCAAGACCATAAACAATGCTTGATTCAGTGTCCGCAATGAAACGAAACTCACCGCGATTAACATCTGGCGGCTGCAAGCTCAGCTTCATTTCCCGACATTCTTCAATATTCGTGACGACCTTGTCAGTGTTTTGCATATCGGCCGACAGCACCGCTGCCATAAAGTCAGCGGGAAAGTAGTGTTTCAACCAAGCGGTCTGATAGGCAATCAGCGCATAGGCAACCGAGTGGGGTTTGTTAAAACCATAACCGGCAAACTTCTCCATCAGGTCAAAGATATGGCCAGCCTGATTTGCCTCAACCCCGTTGGCGGTAGCACCAGCCAAAAATACCTCCCGCTGCATGGCCATTTCTTCCGGTTTCTTCTTACCCATCGCACGCCGGAGCAGGTCGGCATCAGCGAGCGTATACCCGGCCAGAATCTGCGCAATCTGCATCACCTGCTCCTGGTACAGCATGACACCAAAGGTGTCTTCCAATACGTGTTCCAGACTGGGATGAAGAAAGTCGACGTTTTCACGCCCCAGCTTCCTGTTGTTGATGAAATCGTCTGCCAGCTGCATCGGACCCGGTCGGAACAGCGCCACCAGCGCCACAATGTCCGCAAAGCGTTCAGGCTTGACCTTTTTCATCAGGTCTTTCATACCCCTTGATTCAAGCTGGAATACAGCCGTCGTCTTTGCCTGTCGCAGATCTGCGTAAATATTGTCGTCTTCAAGAGGAATGGTTTCGATATCGACCAGGGGCTCACCCAGCGTCTCATTTCGCTGGTTTATGCTTTTTACAGCATTGGCGATAATTGTCAGGGTGCGCAGCCCAAGGAAATCAAACTTGACCAGCCCGGCCTGCTCAACATCGTTCATGTCGAACTGGGTCATCAGACCACCGCCGGTTTCGTCGCAGTAGGTCGGTACAAAATCGGTCAATCGGGTTGGCGCAATAACAACACCGCCGGCATGACGGCCTACATTGCGAGCAAGACCCTCAAGCTTAAAGGCCATCTCCATGATTTCATCTGCTTCTTCACTGATCCTCACGAACTCTTTTAATAACGGTTCTTCTTCCAGGGCTCGCGTTAACGTCATACCTGGCTCGAAAGGGATTAACTTGGACAGCTTGTCCGCGAGCCCGTATGGCTTGCCTTGAACCCGTGCAACGTCTCTGACCACCGCTTTCGCCGCCATGGTTCCAAAGGTGATGATCTGGGAAACCGCTTGCCGTCCATATCGCTCTGTCACGTGCTGGATGACACGGTCGCGACCATCCATGCAAAAATCGATATCAAAATCCGGAAGGGACACCCGTTCGGGATTAAGAAACCGCTCGAAGAGCAAGTCATACTCGAGAGGGTCAACGTCTGTTATTTTTAAGGAATAGGCGACCAGTGACCCCGCACCAGAACCTCGCCCGGGGCCAACGGGAATATCGTTCTCTTTCGCCCACTGGATGAATTCCATCACGATCAGGAAATAGCCGGGAAACCCCATCGAGTTGATAACGCCCAGCTCGAATGCCAGCCGGTCTTCATACTCTTTTCGGCTCTTGGCCGCCGGTACTTCATTCGCCGGGTCGAGTATTTTCTCAAGCCGCACATTCAACCCCTGGGCTGATACGTCATTGAGAAATGCTTCTGTGGTCATACCTTCAGGTACTGGATATTCGGGCAGGTAATAATCACCCAGGTCCAGGCTGACATTGCAGCGTTTCGCGATCTCGACCGAATTTTCAAGCGCCTCAGGAATGTCAGCAAACAGCTCAACCATCTCCTGGGCAGTTTTCAGGTATTGCTGATCGCTATAACGGCGCTCCCGCCTGGGGTCGTCCAGGGTTCTACCATCATGAATACACACCCGAACCTCATGTGCCTCAAACTCCTCTTGAGCGAGAAAACGCACGTCATTGGTCGCCACAACGGGGCATCCAAGCTCGATGGCCAGATTGACCGCCAGAACGTTGTAATCTTCTTCCGAGCCTCGGCCCGTTCGATGCAACTCGATGTAAAAGGCATCCGGGAATATTTCCTGCCATCTGCCAGCTAGACGTTTTGCCTCCTCGAGATTACCGGCCAGCAATGCCTTGCCGACGTCCCCCTCGCGCCCGCCCGAGAGTGCAATCAATCCATGGGATTTCTCTGCAATCCAGTTTCGGGTCAGCCCGGCAACACCCATTGATTGGCCTTCGGAATAGGAACAGGACAGCAGCTCGCAAAGGTTTCGGTAACCTTTATCATTCCTGACGACCAGAACCAGGGGCGTCGCTTCTTCATTGGAATTGTCACCAACCACCCAGATGTCACTGGCAACGATTGGTTTAACACCACCGGATTCGGCGGCGTTGTAGAATTTAACCAGCCCAAAAAGATTGTTACGGTCCGTGACCGCGACCGCTGGCATTCCCTGGCGAACACATTCCGCTACCAGGGGCTTGATTCGTACCACCCCGTCACTCAGTGAATACTCTGAATGCACGCGAAGATGAACGAATTCCTGCTTCATTGGTAGCTAGATCGACCGGGGAAAGATGACTTCCATGATCTTATACGAAGGCTGATTCCGGCTAAAGAGGCAGCGGTCTAAAAGAGTAGATTTATTCTTCCGCAGCCTTGAGAGTAAATCCCATCCCGGCCTTTTCAGCGAGGCGGGAAATCAACAAACCTCCCATCGCCGAGGCAGGTGTCAGGAACCCTCCCGCTGATTCAAGATCATCCACAGCCAGGCATACGGCGCTTTCCGCGATCATCTTGCAGGTCGACCCATAGCCAGGATCGCGATCACCCGTTACCACGGCTGTCAGGTCCTTCTTCGGATCTTCAGGGTTTGACGCCCGCAGTTCAATCTCGAAAAAACCGTTTTCCATGTCCGCCACTGAAGGGCCTTCACCAGGTGCAGGCACTACCCTGCCGAGCAGCTTTCTTAATGCTTTGATTCCGGTCACCTTGCTCATCAGGCCCGTTCCACCAGCAACCAGAACCGCCTTGGCAAAACCAGAGGGTCCGTCACCCGTCAGGATCGCTTCGTCATACCTGAAGTGGCTGCCCCAGGGGTAGCCCAGCAGCGCATGGGAACGACGAACAACCCGGGTATTGATACCGGCCATCACAAAAGGACCTGTCCACTGCCTGAAGTCCTTGTCATATTCTACTGTCGTCTGGTCCGCACCATCCTCACCACGCGGCATGTTTGGTGGGTTCAGCGCGTAAGGATCGGCGATGATATCCAGTATTTCCGGATTCGCGCTCGCTTCTTCCATCATATTCATCATGCTGGCGACCGTACCCCCGCTAACACCGCCGCTTGAACCAACAACGCGATATTTCACCCGCGGCGCATAAACGCCATGGGCTTTGTGCATCTCACGCTGGACAAAGTAGGTTCCAAGGTCCGAGGGAATACTATCGAAACCACAGGTATGGACAATTCTCGCACCGCTCGCTTCTGCGGCGACCTGATGAGCCTCGATCATCTGGCGCATCCAGTGCACCTCGCCCGTCAGGTCACAGTAGTGAGTCCCGAGCTCTGCACAGAGCGCAACCAAAGTCGATCCATAGAGCGCATACGGCCCTACGGTGGTACACACCACCCTGGTGTCCGACACCAATGTCATAAGCGAGGCTTCATCATTACTATCTGCAATGACCTCTGGCAGCTTCTCCGCCTCTGCTCCCAGGACTTCCCGCTTTACCTCCGCGAGCTTTGCTGCATTCCTGCCCGCCACCGCCCATTTGATCTCACCGTCTACACCATAGGTTTTGGCCATGTAGGCCATCACAAGTCTTCCGGTAAATCCCGTCGCGCCCCAGATTACGATGTCATATGTTCTTGTGGTCACTTGCAAACCTCATTGGGTAATTTCAACACTCGATACTAGTTCAAAACAGCGTCCCCCGAGTCCATGATCTGGCTGAAATGCGCGCCCGAAAATAACTGGCCATTACCTGCTTCTATATACAAGCGACTATATACAAACGGCTATATACAAACGGCTATATACAAACGGCCCGCCGACACCATCGAATAGCGTTGGCCTGTCCGATCCGTCGGTCGTCGCTATCCTGCTACGGATGGCACTCGCGACTCGTGAATAAGTGCTGGAAGCACTTATTCATACCAAAACAGCCTATACCCTCGTACCTGTGAAAGTCGCGTCTCCAAAGGCGCCGAGTTTTACATTGCCACCGATTGTGTCGCCATCAACCGTTGCAGAGACTTCCAGGGTCATCGGCATCGGGGATGTCATCTCGATCTTCCAGGTCAGGTTGTCTCCATCGGCGGTGCCACCATCAAATTCCTGCGTACCCTGGGCACCTTCCATTTTTCCGGACAAGCTACTGCCATCTGTCTTGAGTGTCATAGTTGCCTGCTGCGCACCCATGGGTGAGTTTATCGTGCAATTCCAACTTCCGTCTGCGCTCATGTCGAGCCTCCCTTTCTGGATAGATATATCAGTGGATGTAAGCGCATCAAGATACAACGACCGAGTTGTGATGTCATCCCGATTACAGTAGCTTCAGTAGATTAGTGTGAGTAGCAATAGCAGAGTCAAATGAGTGTCATCACCGAAAACTGGCAGATTCGAAAACCTGCGGTGAGTTCCGACAAGGGTCTTGTTGCGACGCAACATTACATCGCATCCGATATCGGCGCAGAGGTCCTCCGACAGGGCGGCAATGCCATAGACGCTGCTCTTGCCGCGGGGTTGGCGCTAGGCACGGTTGAACCCTGGATGACTGGAATTGGCGGCGGCGGTTATATGACGATCTATCTCGCCGCCTCAAAAGAAGTCAAAGTCATCGAGTTCGGCATGCGCGCGCCCTTCAATGCAAAGACAGAAGATTACCCACTGGCAGGGGAAGGAGAGAATGCGAGTGACGCATTTAACTGGCCACGGGTTATAGGTGACACCAATATTCATGGCCCACTATCGGTCGCTGTTCCTGGTTATATCAGGGGCATAGCAAAGGCTCTGGCGGAATTTGGCTCCTGGGACTGGAAGGACGTTATTGCACCAGCCTGCGAGCAGGCAGATCTCGGCCTGCCCATCGACTGGTACAGCGCCCAAAAAATCAACAGCTGGGCAAGAGGCCTGAACACCTATAGCGAAACACGAAAAATCTACCTGGCAGATGGACTTCCGCCTGTGGCAGAAATGGATGGGAGTCTAGGCAGACTGAAATTAGGCAATCTTGCCAACACTTACCGAACACTGCAGCTGGAAGGACCGGAAACTTACTACACTGGAACCCTCGCGAAATCTATCGCCACCGATCTAAAGGCAGCCGGATCAAGAATCACCCTGCGAGACCTTGAGGACTATTCAGTATCTATAACATCACCACTAACAACCTCATACAGGGGAAACAAAATATTCACGCCGGGCGCACTAACGGCAGGACCGTCGGTTATCCACGCGTTAGATAAACTTGAGGAGATCTACTCGCCTGCAGGCAAACGCCCTGACGCGGAGGCTTACATCAGCTACGCCGACGCTCTCTTTTCTGCCTATGAGGACCGCCTCGAAAATCTGGGAGAAGGCCCGGACACAAAGGTTCCTGGAAACACCTCTCATCTATGCGTAACAGATTCACAGGGTAACGTTGTATCCCTGACCCAAACCATTATGTCTGCCTTTGGGTCACGCATCATGCTGCCCGATTCTGGCATCCTGATGAACAACGGCATGATGTGGTTTGATCCTCGTCCAGGAGGACCCAACTCGGTTCTTGGCGGCCGACGGCCGCTGTGCAATATGTGTCCAGTGATCCTGCAAACCGAGGATGGCTCACATACCGCCATTGGCGCCTGTGGTGGACGAAAGATTTTCCCCGCAGTTTTTCAGCTGGCGACCTTCGTCTCGGATTACGACATGACAATCGATGAAGCTGTCCACTATCCCAGGCTGGATGTGTCCGGTACCGACCAGGTCACGGTCATGGAGCATGCCGATGAAACAATTGTCAGGAAACTGGCGCATAGATTTCCCGGCCTGGTTATCAGACCCAATGGCGTAAATCCTAATTTATTTGCCCTGCCGCAGATCATCCGACGGGAAGCTTCAGGGAGAATGACCGGAGGATGCTTCGTACCGTCACCCCATGCGAAGGTTTCAGCGTTTGGCGAGACGTAGCGCAATTTTCGTAAGACGGGCAGCGTGGGCAGCAGCAAAATCCAGAACCAGACCGTTCATCCCCCTTGCCTCTGAATTCGTTAACAGCACCATGCCGATGCCGGTTTCTCGATGAAATACCATGGTGCTACGCATGCCGTTAACGTACCCCCCATGGTGTACAAAACCTTTCGCGCCACCATAATCAAAGACTCTCCAGCCCAATCCATAGTAGACATTACCGAGCGCTGCCCGATAGGGATAATGAGCCTGGCGCCTGGACGTCCTGATAACTCCCTGGTGCATTTCATCAAGCATATTCATTGGCAATACTTCAGGGTTGTTGCCTAACTGCGCCAGCAACCATTCACGCATATCAGAAATACTTGCATTTATCCCGGCAGCCGGCGCCACCTTATAGTAGTGCGATGTCGGTTTTACCGAATGCCACCGGGTGCCCGTCCACACATGTGGTCTCGCATGGTTCGGGTCGTTGACGAAAGATTTGTGACCAAAAGACGCACGGCTCATCGCCAGTGGCTTGAACAGGTTGGCAACAACAAACTCCGGGTATTCGAATTCAGTTTCCGATTCCACCAGGTCTGCGATCAGACTAAACACAACATTCTGGTAGCCGTAACATTTGCCCGGGGCACACACAAAATCCACTCTATCCAGCCTGTCGACTATCCTTCGGTAGGACATGTTTTCTTCGATCAGGTTTGTGTATGCATGCGGCATCAATCCGGACGACTGGGACATGAGGTGCTTCAGGCTGATCTGGCCGCCATAACCCGGCTGTTTGAACTTTACATGTGCCAGATTGGATTTCAGGGGTGCCTGCCAGGTGAGCGGCGTTTCCTTAACCAGGATCGAAGCAGCTGCGGAAGCAAAAGTTTTGGATAACGATGCTATTCGAAACAGCGTTTCGGTTGTAACCAGCTCAGACTCCCCCTCGTTTCTGACCCCATAGACCTGTTGCAGGACAACCTTGCCATTCTCAACGATCACCAGGGCGCCGCCAGGAGATTGCTTAACCAGTGGCAGCACATAGTCGGACTCAAATTTCGCCGCAAAGCCATCGCTGTGCGCCTGGTGTGGCAACAACGCAAAGACCAAAAACAAAAACAAGAGGTGGAGCCACTTCAAACAGCTATTCCGACTAACAACATTTTGACGGTGCAGAACTTACAAGTTATTGAATCTATTGTAAATTAATATTTACTCTCGATAACAAAAATCACGTTAAACTGGGTCGACAGCAACAACACTGACCTGAAGAATTATGGCACTCATCGCATTTGGCATTGGGTTTGGTCTTTTAATTGGCTTTGGCCTCTTTGCACTCCTCATATATCCAGCAATTAAAGAGCGAAGACAAGAACAATCTGACCGTCGTGACGAACTGTAACTACAGCCCTGGTAACTACAGCCCTGATAACTACAGCCCTGGTAACTACAGTGGCTCAGTAATGTTGAGCGCTAGCGGTGGTATCTCGCCAGTCAGATCCAGAGCGCTGGACCTGGCTTCATAATCACCCGCCGCAGGCGTCACTTGCCCGGAAGCCGATACCCGGGCGATGACCACTACCTGGTCAAAGTTCGCTAGACCCATTCCTGGCATCATCGCCATAGACTCATCCAACCTGATTACCATCGGCAGTTGATCTAACCTTACACGTTGCACAGCCAGTGGCGCTGGAGGGCCATTAACTGCCCGGGCATAGACGAATACAGCTGAACCGGGCGGCAGATCCACTGAAGTTGCTGCAGTCACTTTCACACTCAATACACGGCCTGACACCTGCGCTTCAACCTTGGCCCCTGCTTCCGCCGGGCCCCCTGCACCAGACAGCCCAGCCTGATTGTTAAGCCGGGCTATGGCAGACCGAATCAATTCTGCCCGGCGGCCTGTAACGCCTGTTTGTAACGCCCTGTTTAACCAGGTTAACGCCAACGGAATATCGCCTTCGATGGCTGCGGCTATGCCACGCAGCTCCAGCATTGTCGTGTCCTGCGGGTTGGCCTGCAGTGCATTGTCCACGGCATTCGACACCCGGGAGGTGAATCTTCTTTCATCGAGCACATACAGCGTTTCTGCATATTGAGACAGCAGGTTAGGGTCGCCAGGAAAATGTTCGAGCAGTTTGCCGTACGCCGGGGCTGCCTTTCCATAATCGCCAAGGTTTGCATAACCGCTTGCCAGCAAAAAGAGTAGATCCGGGTCATCAGGTCGCTGTTCAGCTCTCTGTTCGACCTGTTGGATAAAGTATCGATACCCCGCCGGGTCGGAAGGGTCACTTTCCAGCATTGCCTGTGCAAGCCCAACATCCGGCAAAGCACCCCGACCAAGTCCGAAGTCCGCATAGACTACCAAGGCAAAAACCGGCACCAGCAAAGCCGCTGCAAGGCTGTACCTGCGGTCACCCACCAGGCGCAATGAAGACTCCGGGTTACCTGCCGTATCGGACAGGAGCGTTTTTTTCGCCTCCTGCTCAAGCGCAGTAACCTCTTCAGGATTCCCGGCCACCGTAAGCTCATTGATCCGCTCACGGTACAGCGACAGATTGATATCCGCTCGCTGATCCCTATAGGTCCGGGAACGTCCAAGCAGCAGCGGCGCAAGAATGAATGCACTGGCGATGAGCCCCATCAGGGTTGCAATCAACCAGAACATCAGGGGTCCCTGTCCCTCAGAAGTTCATCCAGGCGCGCCTGTTCTTCTGTATTGATCTCAAGCACTTCGGGTTTCGCGCGAGCCAGCCTGAACCAGACAATCCCTGCAAACATGAGAAGTAGCCATGGGCCGAGCCACAACACCAGTGTGCCCGCGCCCAATCTGGGTCGATAAAGAATGAAATCACCGTAACGTTCATACATAAACACCAGGATCTCGTCGTCTGTATGATCATCCAGCAGCATTCTGTGAACTTCCCGGCGCAGATCCTGCGCGATCATCGCGTCTGATCCGGCAAGGTTGGTATTCAAACACTGCGGACAGCGTAATTCAGCGATTAAACCGTCATAGCGCTGTTGCAACTGTTCGTCTGGAAATGGATAAGCATCAATGGCTGCAAAGCAATTGAACGAGGTCGCGAACAGTATCACCAATAGTATTCTAACCATCAGGCATTCCCTGCAGGTGTTCCACCACTGGCAATAATGTCTCCTGCCAGACCTCTGGTGTCACCGGCCCTACATGCCTGAACCTGATAACGCCGCTCGCATCCAGCACAAAGGTTTCCGGCGCGCCGTAAACACCCAGATCGATTGCAAGCGTTCCCTTGTCATCAACGATACTGAATTCATAAGGGTTTTCATGCCGCGCGAGCCAGCCGAGTGCTTTCCCGTTATCGTCATTGTAGTTAACACCATAGAGGGGCAAATCTGTTTCGCGACTGATTCGCAGCAGTTCAGGATGCTCAATCAGGCAGTTGGGACACCAGGTCGCCCAGACATTAACCAGGCTTACCTCACCAGACAGGTCGGCTAACGTCCGCAACTGGTCAGGCTGACGCAGATCCTCTAACTCAAACTCCGGGAACGGTTTGTCGATCAGGACCGATGGCAGAAGATGCGGGTCCTGTAGCCTGAATCCCAACGCCAGGAACACCACCAGCAACGCAAATACACCCAGCGGTATCAGCAGGCTTTTGTTGAAAGTCATGCCGCGGTTCCCACGACATTATTGCTGGCCAGCCCCCTTACCCGCCTGTATCGTTTGTCCAGGAGCGTGACAAAACCTCCCAACGCAACCAGCAAACCTCCCAACCAGATCCAGCGCACGAGGGGCTTCACATGAACCCGAACTGCCCAGGCGGTATCGCCTACCTTTTCACCCAACGCCACATAAACGTCCCGCATTAACCCCGGATCCATATCGGCTTCTGTCATGACATTCTGCGCGACTGAATAAAACCGTTTCTCGGGACGCAGCTTTGCCACAAACTCACCGTCACGTGTCACATTGAACTCTGCCTGGTCAGCCAGGTAGTTAGGCCCCCGTACCTTCTGTACACCTTCAAAGGTGAAGTCATATCCAGCAAGGGCGATAGACTCGCCGGGATTCATTCTCACATCCCGGCCTTCAGAATAAGTGATCGTCACCACAACACCCAGAATTGCCACTGCAATACCAGCGTGTGCCAGCATCATACCAAGCTGCGAAGCGGAACTAATCGATCCAGCCTGCCACCAGTGTCGCGCCAGCAAAACCAGAATCCAGACCGCCAGTGTCTCCACTCCAATCGCAACCAAATCAATACCCGTTGCCACCAGATAGGTCACGAGGCAAATGACCACAGGCGTCGCCAGTAAAAACGGCCAATGCTGTCGTAGCAGGACGTCACCCGATGTCCTTCGCCAGCGCGAGAATGGACTGACCGCCATAGCGACAAACAACAGGCACACGATCGGTACAAATACCCGATTAAAATACGGCGGCCCTACTGATATTTTTTTGCCCTCCGTGATGACTTCATACAGCAGGGGGTACAAGGTCCCCAAGAGTACCGATGCCGTTGCTACCACCAATAAAAGGTTATTAATTAACAGCATGGCCTCGCGAGAATTCCATTCAAACCGGGCCTCGCTTTTTATGCCCGATGCTTTCCATGCATACAAAGTCAGCGAGCCGCCAATAACCAGGACCAGAAACACCAGGATGAAGACCCCGCGGGTTGGGTCAACCGCAAAAGCATGAACCGAGGTCAACACACCTGAACGAACCAGAAAAGCGCCAAGCAAACTCAGGGAAAATGTCGATATGGCCAACAGTACGGTCCAGCTTTTGAAAACACCCCGTTTTTCACTGGCGGCCAGTGAATGAATGAGTGCAATACCCATTAACCATGGCATAAATGACGCATTCTCGACCGCATCCCAGAACCACCAGCCGCCCCAGCCAAGTTCATAGTATGCCCACCAACTTCCCAGCGTTATGCCGACTGTCAGGAATGCCCAGGCTGCATTGGTCCAGGGTCTGGACCACCTGGCCCAGGCCGCATCAAGACGACCGGTTGTCAGCGTCGCAATCGCCAGCGCAAAGGGCACAGCAAACCCGACATAACCCATATACAGCATCGGCGGGTGAACGATTAACCCGAAGTCCTGTAACAACGGGTTCAGATCCCCTCCATCTGCCGGATGAAATGGCAGATTTCGATCAAATGGGTTGGAAGTAAACAACAGGAAACAGGCAAAGCCGGCACAGAGTATACCCAGCACTGACAGGACCCTTGCCTTCATATCAAAGGTCAAGCCACGACTGAATGCCGCTACAGCCAGCGTCCAGCCAGACGCGATTAAAGTCCACAATAGAAACGAACCTTCATGGGCCCCCCATACAGCAGAGATCTTGTACTGCAGTGGTAATGCGCTGTTTGAATTGTTGGCGACGTAAGCAACGGAGAAGTCATCCTGGATAAACGAATACACCAGACAACTGAAACTGAAGGCCAGCAACACGAACAGGCCGGTCGCTATTGACGGACCCGTTTGCATGAGAAGTGCATCACGCCGGTAGACACCCAGGGCAGGCAGGACCGCTAGCGCTACACTTAATCCGAGTGCCAGGATTAGCGAGAAATGACCAAATTCGGGAATCAATTGTAATTAGCCTTGTTCAAAGTATCTGCACTTGGCTGGTCCACGTCCTTCAGTGCATCCGCAACCTCTGGCGGCATATAGTTTTCATCATGTTTTGCCAGGACTTCTTCTGCCACAAATACACCTTTGTCGGTTAATTGCCCAAGCGCAATGACGCCCTGCCCTTCGCGGAACATGTCCGGCAGAATACCGTCGAACTCGACCTTCACTTGCGCAGACTTCAAGTCACTGACGACAAAGCTGACGCCAAGTCCTTCTTCGGAACGGATCACACTGCCATCCAGCACCATTCCTCCCGCTCGAATCGTCTTCCCGACCGGCGCTTCACCTTTAACGATCTGTTCCGGCGAATAGAACAGGTTAATATTCTCATTGAGCGCAAACAGCGCGAAGGTCGTCGCACCGGCTGCCGCACAGACAATAAAAACGATGATTAACAGTCGATTGCGACGATGGCTTTTCATACGGCCGAACTTCATGACCTATGCTCCGGATTCTGATTATTCATAACTTTCGACATCGCGCTTTTCGCAGCTCGGATGATATTCCTGCGTACCATCATTGGCCACCAGAGGTTCGCAGCCAGGATAACCAGTGTTAACCCATAGGCCGCCCAGATATAGACCCCATGTCCATCCATATAAAAAAAGGCAGATAAGCTTTCGAAGCTCATCGGACCGCCAGCCACTGTTTAACCCAATCGGTATTTTTTTCCCTTAACAGAATCTCGTTTCTAATCCTCATGATCCATATCGCAAAGAAAAAGAGGTAATAGGCAACCACCATGATTAACAGTGGCAGCCACATTTCCACGGGCATCGCCGGCTTTTCTGTCAGCGAAAAACTGGCTGGTTGGTGCAGGGTGTACCACCATTCCACAGAAAATTTGATCACTGGAAGATTAACCACCCCGACAAGCGCCAGGATTGCGCAGGCTCTACCGGCACCTGCCTGTCGTTCCATCGCCGAGCGAAGCGCGATAACGCCTATATATAAAAAGAACAACACTAACGTCGAGGTCAGTCTTGCGTCCCACACCCACCAGGTACCCCAGGTCGGTTTACCCCAGATAGCGCCCGTCACTAAAGCGAGAAAGGTGATAGACGCTCCGAGTGGAGCGATACACTTCACTGCAACATCAGCCAGTTTGATTCTCCAGATCAGGAATACCGCAGCTGCTCCGGCCATCATTACGTATCCCGATTGCGCCAGAATTGCCGCCGGTACATGAATGTACATAATGCGGACACTATGACCCTGCTGGTAATCCGGCGGGACAAAAAGCAGCGCCCAGGCGGCCCCGCCCGTCAACATAAGCACAGACAGCAATAATAACGGGACCTGCCAGCGTCCCGATATCTCGAAAAATATCTTTGGCGAACCAAGCCTGTGAAACCAGTTAAGCATGGGAAATCATTTCTGGGTCATGAACCAATAATAATAGGAAAATTCTTGCAGCCGCGATTCTACCAGATAGTTTACTGGTCGGTTGCAACGTTTACTGCAGCCGCAGTTGCGATCGGCGCCAGGCACACAGAGCCAAACAAAATCGCCAGTAGCCAGTAGACATATCCGATGGTATCGCTGCCAGCTTCGGCTGCCTGAACCATTGCCGTCGCCAACACCAGAACCGGCACATAAAGTGGCATGACCAGAATTGTCACCAGCAGACCGCCGCGAGGAAGGCCTACAGTCAGCGCCGCACCAATCCCTCCCAGCAGACTAAGGGTCGGAGACACCAGTAAAAGTGACAGCGTAAGTGCCCAGATTCCCGCTTCGTCCAGGAATAACAGCAGGGCAGCAAGCGGCATGAGCAAAACCAGCGGTAAACCCGATAATAACCAGTGCGAGACAACCTTCGCCAGCACGAAAATGAAGGTTGATTGTTCGGATAATACGACCTGCTCAAGGGAACCATCCTCAAAGTCAGAACGAAACATCGAATCCATCGACATCAAAGTCGCAAGTAAAGCCGCCACCCACACAATACCTGGCGCAATTTCCTTTAATTGTCCTGGTTCCGGGCCAATGCCAAGCGGGAAAAGACTGATGACAACGATAAAAAAAACCAGCGGATTCAACACCTCCGATGGATGTCGAAAATGAACCAGCAGATCCCTTTGAACGGACGCGATAAACAGATTCATTGTAGTGCCAGCGTATTAATAGGACGATCTATCGTGATTGGCTGGTGAGTTGAAATAATGATACCGCCGTTAACGTCCAGGTGCTCCTGCAAAATGGCCATCAGAAAAGACAGGCCATCGGCATCAATAGCACTAAAAGGCTCGTCCATTACCCAGCAGGGGTTGTCCATGATAAGAAACTGTCCCAGGGCAACGCGCTTGCGCTGTCCCTCAGACAAGTGCGCGCATAATGAGCCCCCAAAGCCCGTTAAACCGAGCTTATAGACAGCCTCATCGATTCGACCCTGACTCACCGGCGCTTCACGCAGGACCCCGAACCATCGCAGGTTCTCAATCACTGTCAGGGATTGTTTGATTCCAAGCCGGTGACCCAGGTAGAGCGGCGCTTCATCCACTGACCAATTAATGTCGCCCTGGCAGTCTGTATACAGTCCCAATAGAACCTTGAGCAACGTACTTTTACCGCTTCCATTGCCACCAACAACCTGGAGCAGCTCACCCGGGGCTAGAGAGAACGACAGATCTTCAAATAACAGTCTTCCGTCTCTCTCACATCCTGCGTTTCGAACCTGCAACATCTGATTGGCCATCCAAAATCGCAATTATAGCAGGGCTCTTTATACAGTGGCGCCTTATTGAGAGGCACCATAGTGTAGAATCCGTTGCTCACGCCCGGGAGCAGATCTCGAACCAGGGTAGAGAACAACCAGGCAATAAGAACTGACTATGATTTTTAAGAACGCCCATATCTATCGATTGACCCAATCCCTGGACATCACCGGCGAACAACTGGACGATTTCCTGGGAGAAAGAGCATTTACCCCTTGCAGTGGCATCCGTCCCTCCTCGTTTGGCTGGATTCCACCCATCGCGCAAGGAGACTTTGTCCATGAAGTCTCGGGGTGCTTTCTGCTTTGCGCCAAGAGGGAAGACAAGGTCGTGCCCACCAGCGCACTCGCAGACATTCTGAACGAAAAGATAGAAACACTGGAGTCGATGGAGTCCCGGCCGATTCGGGCCAAGGAGAAACAGCGATTGAAGGAAGATGCGCTTGCTGAACTGCTGCCCCGCGCCCTGCCTAAATCGAAACAGATATTCGGCTACATCAGCACAACCGACGACCTGCTTGTGGTTGATACCGCATCTTCCCCGGAAGCAGAAATGTTCCTTAACTGTTTAAGGGAAACACTCGGGAGCCTTAAAGTCGTACCTCCCCAGGTAAAGTCCAAACCAACAGATTCTTACACGCACTGGTTACGGTCCGGCAAACTACCGGACAATTTTTCACTGGGGGACCAGTGTGACCTTATCGACCCTGAAAACAGCAGCGCCGTAAGCTGTCGCCGTCAGGATCTGAACACCGGGGAAATTCGTTCGCATCTGGATGCCGGAAAAATCTGCTCGAAACTTTCTGTTATCTGGCACGGGGACCTGAAAGTTAGCATCGACAAGGATCTCGTCCTGCGACAGATCAAAGTGCTATCCAGTGACGATTCTGTAGAAGAAGACATTGACCCGATTGCTCAACTGGATGCAGCATTCGTTAATATGACCCTGGAGCTTTCGCGCTTCCTGCCAGAGTTGTTCTCTGCCCTTGGCGGCGAGACACGCGGCTAGCCAGCCAGCGCCAGCGAATAACAGTCAAGAAAGTGTTTGGTTTCCGTCTGACTGAAACAACTGGAGTTTCGCAGGAAACGAGCCAGGTCCTTCTTGATACGCCATCTGCCCGGCCGGGCTTTTTCGAGATCGATCAGGTTCACCCTGCATTGCAGCTCCGGTTGTACCAGCAAATGTTCGTTTCCAAGCGCGCCATGGGTCCAGCCATCGCGGTGAAGTGATCCGATTACCCGGGCCGTATTCTCAATGATCAGGTTCCTGTTGGCAGCAGAGAGATCCAGCGCCTCATTAAGCGGAAAAGAACCCGCAATACCAGATATCACCAACTCGGTCAGGTCGCCCAGTTCACGGTAAAAAATCACTCTGGGGACATCAATCCCGATCCTCTGGCATTTTCGAAGCGCAATCAGCTCACGCCTCAGCATGGGCATGCGAAATCCAAGACGTGACAAAGGATGGCAATAATATCGATACTGGGTTTTGACGAAGACATGTTCATCGCCCACATTCCATGCCCGCCCCTGGTCTCGGTAAATGACACTGAACCCCACTCCATCCTTCGTCTGGGGGGGCTTCATCAGGTGGGGTTGCCTGCTCAATGTTGCTTCCTCAGGAGATAGAGCCGCCAGGTTGAGAGGACCGGCCATAAATCATAGACGCGCTCTATATTGAAACCTGACTGAGTAAACTGCTTTTCTGTACGCCTGCCTATAGACGCGGACAACGCGAAATATCCCCGTGAGACTCTTGCGAATTCAGATAACAGTTTTTCCTGTTCTTCCGTGCCCTTAAGATGCTGATAGAAATCAATGCAGGCCGCAAAGTCGACTGACCTGTCCTCCAGATCGATATCGAATGCGGAGGTTAGCATCAGCTTTCCGGGAAAATTCGAAGACAGGCGGTTCGCGGATGCTACATCAAGCATTCCCTTGCTGACTTCTGCTGCCACCAGCGATGCAACACCCATGTCTCTGAACACCGACCAGTATCTTCCGTCGCCGCAGGGTAAATCGAGCATCTTCCCGAAATCTCCCGCGTCTGCCAGCGCCCTTCTTAGGAGCTGCCGCTTGCGCCAACTGACTAAATCAGCTGTCTTAAAGCCCCTGGGTCTGGGCATTTTTCTCTAATGGTTTGTACTTGAATTTTTGTCCGCCAATTGACGCTTCGTACATCAGGCCGCCCAGCGAGTGAAGGAATACCGCCATGCCTTTATTGTAGCCATATTCAACCTGGTTGGTTGATACCGATCCTAGCGCTGCACTGGCTGAAGAACCTGCGGTACCGGCCTGCGCCTGGGCACCAAGCACAACGACAACCGCCGACGCAGAAGCATCAAATTCGAACCGATTACTGATAAATTCATCGAATGCCCGCTTGTCCTGCAAAAAAATAATCTCGCTAAAGACCTGCGCGCCCAGCTGGAAGCCAATACTTAACTTGGCCAGGGAAACATGCCCCGCTACCTGGCCATTCTCGTAAACCTGGCCTTTCCCGTAGGAGCCGCCAACAACTATACCGCCGCGACCAACTGTGGGGAATACGGCGTACCCATAGGCATTGTCGAAATAGGGTTTGAGGTCTGGTGAAGACTCAAATACATCCAAAGTCCCGTCATAGTTATCTGCAAAACTAAACGGATGAAAAGTTATCAGTAACAGGAGTAGTAGCTTTCTCATCATCATTCTCTTGTGTCGCGTTAAGTTGGACAATTCCCATACTAGACAATTCAAGATGAACTGACCTTGAATGCGAGTTCAGACAGGCCAGCTATGTGGGCAGTAATCTGGTCACCTGGCAGGACCGGCCCAACGCCTGCAGGTGTACCTGTATAAATCATATCGCCAGGCTGCAATACGAAAAGCTCTGACAAACGGCTGATAATTTCCGGCACCTTCCAGATCATCTGGTTAACATCCCCCACCTGCCTTGTTTCACCATTGATACGCAGGGTAATTAAGGCTTCATTGAGCTGACCTGCTTCAGAAAGCTTGTGCAGCGCAGCGCATGGCGCGGCATGTAGAAACGTTTTCCCCCCCTCCCATGGCCGGCTCTTTTCTTTCGCCTCGGCCTGCAGGTCTCTGCGTGTCATATCGACACCAACGCCATAGGCGTAAACCAGGGACATTGCTTCATCTACAGAAATATTCGTGCCTCCATGGTGCAGGGCAACGACTAACTCAACCTCATGATGTACATCACTTGAATGAGATGGATACTTCATTTCTGCATCATCACTCAGCACCGCGTACGCTGGCTTCATAAAGAAAAAGGGCGCTTCGCGATCTGGGTCAAAGCCCATTTCAATGGCGTGGTCCGCGTAGTTACGCCCCACACAATAAATGTTGTTTACCGGAAACCGTTCCGTGCTACCGGCAACAGGAACAGAAATCACATCACGCGGTTCAAAAACATAACTCACAGTCTTCTCCATCGGACCTTTTGGCAGGCCGCGAGCTGAAGTTTAATCGGAAACCAGTAACGTACAAGTTCAGGAGGCGGACATCGCACTAATTGCGAACCACACCATTGGCTAACCACAACAAAGGAGGAAGCATAACCAGCCAGGGCAGGCACAGCCACAGGATACTGTTCCAGCCAAACAACGCGAGCAGCACGCCCGCCCCTAAAGACCCAACAGCCTGCAAGCCGAAGACAAGAAAATCATTGAGCGCCTGCACCTTGAATCTTTCTGCCGCCCGATAGCTGGTTGTTAACAATGTTGTCCCACCGACAAACAGAAAATTCCAACCTATACCCAGCAAAACCATGGCTCCCCAGTAATGCATTAACAGGGGATCGCCGTAGGCAACAAAGATGACGCCCAGCATCAGCACGGCGCCAATGGTTATTATTCGATAGACCCCGAACCAGCTCACCAGGAACCCGCTAAACAGCGAAGGAACATACATCGCCAGAATATGACTCTGTATAACCCAGGCTGTGTCTTCCAGACTATGGTGATCCATTTCGTGCATGCTGACAGGAGTCGCGGTCATGACCAGGCTCATGACACTCCAACCGACAATGGCAGCCCCCATGGCCAATAGCAGGTTCGGCTCTCGCAATATCCGGGAATAAGGTCTTGGATCACCAACGACTTCCCTTTCATCCACGGGTACGTTTCTGTAGAAAACGAGTAAGACCACAAACGAACAGCCGATCAGAAAGCTCATCCCCAGAAATGAGCCGACATACTGCGGTAAGCCCGCAACCTGACTGAAACCACTGGCAACCGCTGGCCCAACAAATGCCGCGACAATGCCGGCTAACATCAATAGTGAAAGACACTTCGCAATCTGGTCTGCAGGCACGGATTCTGCGACCGCAAACCGGAACTGCTGAATAAAGGCAGAGTTGCTTCCAACAAGAAAAGCCGCAACACAAAACAGGGGGAAATTCCCCGCGTAAATAGCAAGGGCCGCCACCAAACCGGCAGTCGAGGAATAACCTGACGCGACCAGAAAACCGGCCTTGCGCCCATACCGGGCCATTAGCAGCGTCGCAGGCACGGTCGTACAGGCGGTCCCTAAAACCATCACTGCAAGCGGCAGGGTCGCCCAGGACAAATCTGGCGCAAGTCTTGCGCCTACTATTCCGCCCAGCAAAACCATCATGGGCGCTGCTGTTTGCCCAAAGCACTGAGCTATGCCCAAAACAATGAGTGTTCTATATCGACTCGCCACGCCCAAAACTCCTGACTTCCCGTTACTCGTTTCGAGAATAACAGCATTGAACCTGTCCTGGCCCAACTAACGCAGCGATAATGAATACCATCACCAGCGGTAAAAGACCTTTAGTGATCTGGCCTGCTGACACAGTTGCAGCAACTGTAAAACAAAATTACTGTATAAAAGCGGCGGGATCGCCCATCACAGTAGCAGCAACACCAAACTTACGTACAGGCATTGTCATTGATTAAATAAGACTCGCTCATACGACCTATCGCACAGCTGGCCTGGCTGGCGATATCAATCCTGGTATTTCTTGGCCTTTCCCGCACAGGGCTGATGATATGGCAATGGGATCGCGTCATTAATGGCGGGGATCTTGTTCACCTGTTCGTTAGTGGCTTCCCACCTTCCAGTTCACTCAGCGTGCTGAAACTGGGCAAGTCCCAGGGGAATTTCTACACGATGGCGCACACGCTAGCTGAACATGGTTATAGCAACTACTTTGTCTATGGCGGCGAGGGACATCTCGACAATATGAAAGGCTTTTTCCTGTCCAACGGCTTCGACACCGCTATCGACATCAATGATTACGACGAATTCGAATTCAAGGGAACCTGGGGTGTTTCTGACGAAGACCTGTTCAATCGAGCCCACTCGATAATGCTGGAAGAACAGTCCCCCTTCTTTACACTGATTTTCAGTTCATCATTTCACAGCCCATACGAGTTTCCGGATGGCAAGATTGAACTTGTTGATGAAGAGAAAAATACCAGGCATAACGGTGTGAAGTACGCCTACATGGAAGGTGAAAATGTGGTCATCCACCAGCCAGATCGAGCAGCAGAACAGTACCTATATGCGAACAAAACACTGATCCCAACAACTCTGCAACAGGATTTGGCCCGAAAGGCCCTGATTTGGGCGTCGCTGCCGGGCGTGCTTTATCGCGAAGAGCTCTACACCCCATATAGTAGTGCTGTCCAGCTACCCTGACCTGTTTTGGCAATATCCGAATGATTTTTCTCAGTGTAGACTCTTACCTTACAGAGCAACACAAACTTCGGAGTAATAGTTGCACGCAGATGATTTGAAGCTCGCTCGCAGTCTGATTACTGGTGACGAAAAAATGTTTAATCAGTTTTTTGAACAATTCTTTCCCAAACTCTACCGTTTTGCCTTCTCGCGCCTGTCAGATGAATCAATTGTCGAGGATGTCGTTCAGTCAACACTGATGAACGCAATGAGAAGTATAAAGAACTATCGGGGGGAAGCATCCATGTTTACCTGGTTGTGCCAGATTTGTCGTAACGAGATGGCGATGATCTACAGAAAGCAGAGGAAATCGGTACCCACGGTCACCGCAGATGATGACGCTATTCGACCGATCCTGGAATCACTCGAATCTGAATCCGCAACACCTGAACAGCACTACCTTGATCTGGAAACCCGCAGGCTCCTCGCAGAGGTCCTGGATTTTCTACCGGGAAATTACGGCGAGGCTCTCGAGTGGAAATATGTTCTCGGGCTATCAGTGAGTGAAATCGCCGACCGCCTGAAACTGACGGAACTGGCAACCCAGTCCCTTTTGGCGAGAGCCAGAACATCATTCAGGAACGCACTGAACCATATCTCACCAGAGCTAAAAACTCTGTTGCAGGAGTAAACCATGGCCGATCAGGACAATCTTTCAGAGCAACGGATAGCCGACTTATTGAAAAAAGTCGGACCTCTTAAAGAACCACCCGCCGACATGGCAGCCCGGGTTAAGGCATCCGTGCGAGAAACCTGGGTAGAGGAGACCACATCAAAGCAGACGCCCTGGGTGGCCCGGGTCGCCGCTGCTGTAGCGGCGTTATCTATTGGTCTGGTGTTTACACTTCAGCGCCCCGAAGAAATACCGAATGTCGCTACAGTCGACGCAGGTCAGCACGCCATCGAAGTTTTGTCTGACAACCAACAATGGACCAGGATATCCAATGCGGGGTTGCCTGAGGGTGCAATTATCAGGGTAAATGGAAACACTGCGGTATCATTCACTTTCATCGATGGAATGAATGTCAGGGCCAAACCCGGCACCCGACTGCTGCTCGCAAGTTCGCACGAAATCACCCTGAACAAAGGGAGCATCTATCTGGATTCATACGATACTGAGCAACCTGATCCCTTCACGGTCACAACAGTCTTTGGTACTGCACGTGATATAGGCACCCAGTTCATGGTCAGCCTGAATGACGCGGACGCCTGGTCGGTCCAGGTAAGGGCTGGCGAAGTTACTATCGCCGATGATGATCATAGGATGAGCTTAAGAAGCGGTGACGTGATTACTATCTCCGCTGGAAATGACGTCTCCGAGAGAAGTGTCTCGACTCACGATACATCATGGCATTGGTCAGAGACCGCCAGACCAAACTACAATATCGAAGACCGCTACCTGAACGATTACCTGTTATGGGTTTCAAGAGAAACCGGCAGGGAACTCACGTTCAGATCCCAATCTGCGAGAGAAAGTGCCACCAGTACCAGGATCCACGGTACGATTGATGGTCTTAGCGCAAGTAAGTCACTCAAGCACGTGCTGGAGACTACTAACCTGCGGCTGGTAGATAGTCCTGAAAGCGTTATCATGGTAGATATAACCCACTAAAACTTTCTTTCAGACCAACCAGTGTATCGATGTATCCTAAGCCTCCTCTTGTGCCTGTCTTTCGGCGCATTCGCCGAAGTCACCAGGTCTCTGGAGGATTTCCTGCAGGCCGCCAACTCCGCCGGTTACAAAATACTGTTCAGCTCAGCATTGGTTCGCCCCTACTACCAGATCACCTTTGATAAACAATCCCCCATTACGCTGGAACAGATTCAAACAGCACTGACCGCCTACGGTCTTGAACTAAAAGCAACCCCTAACGATTCATTTCTCGTCGTTTCAACGCTGCTGCCAGAAATAGCCAGTCCTCCCGAATCAACCTTAGACAACTACCGCACCATTGAAGAAGTTGTTGTCAACGCGAGTGCACACCAATTTCAAATGATGCACATCAACAGTAGCCTATCACTTGATCGTGAAAATCTGTCCAAAAGACCCGCCATCGCCAATGATGCGCTTCGTGTCTCGAGTCGGTTACCCGGGTCTGCGAACAATGGGGTCTCGGCGCGATCTTCGATCCGTGGCGGTCGGGAAAACGAAATGCTGATAATGTTCAATGGAATGAGGCTCTACGAGCCATTCCATCTACATCAGTTCAACCAGTTGTTTTCCGTTATTGATAGCCGGTCGATCGATTCCATCGATGTTCTAACAGGAGACTTCCCTGTGACCTACGGAGATCGCCTGAGCGGGGTTACCGCCCTCAACACGACACCCCGGGGGACAGTTGATAACTCAAAGGAACTAGGGTTTGGCCTGTACACTGCATCCTATTTACAGACACTTTCTTTAGACCAGCACAACCTGGGCATCAGCCTGAGACGAAGCACCATTGACCTGTTTCTAGGTGCAGTGGAACACGATCTTGGAACACCCTCTTTTGCTGATCTGCACATCCAGTATCAATTCGACATTGATCAGGAAAGAACTTTCAAAACCAATGTTCTTTGGTTTGGAGATGACCTTTCAATCAATGATTCCAACAACACAGAGAGAGTGGACTCCTCCTTCAGTAGTTTTTATACATGGCTAAGTTACCGTCGAGAACAAGATAATGGGTCAACGACAGAAACAAAAATCGGATTTACTGCAATCAAAGATGATCGTAAAGGATTCGTCAATAAACCGCAGATGGTGACGGGTTCGCTCGCTGATGATCAGGAATTTCGCGTGTATACCCTCGAACATACACGGAAGTATAATTTCGGGAACAGCCTGCTTAACGTCGGTGCATCCTATCGATACCTCGACGCGGAGTATGGCTTTCACTCTACGCTCCGAATCGACCCGCGTTTTACGAAGATCTCAAACTTTGAACGATCGGATATCCGCCAATTTGAGGAAACCGAACTCGGTCAACAACTTGCTGCTTTCGTCTCATATAAACACCGGCTTTTGCACCAGTTTTATGTGGAAGCCGGTGTCAGGATCGATACTCAGGACTACCTGTCAAACGGGTGGTCTAAACAGGTAACACCGAGACTCAACCTGCTGTACCGTTTTCCTTCAGCGGGAGAACTTCGGATTGGACTTGGAAAGTTTTCCCAATCCCAGGGCATCCACGAACTGGATGCCAGTGACGGCATCCAGTTTTTCCAACGTCCACAGAAAGCAAGCCACTATGTACTGAGCTACAAACAATCGTTCAGCCACCTTGATCTGAAGATTGAGGCTTACAGAAAAGCCACGGACGAACCGGAATTTTATTTCGAGAACCTGACGGACCCTCTTTCAATCGTGCCGGAACTACAGGTTGACCGAACGCAGGTTGACCCCTCCCGAGTGGCAGCCAAGGGCATTGAGTTGTCAGTTTCCGGAGATTGGCGGGGAAATGAATTCTGGCTGAACTATACTCGCGCAGAGGTCGAAGAAACCATTGATGGAAGCAGGGTCAGCCGAAGCTCGGACCAGAAGCATGCTGCGAACATCGGATGGTCCAGACAATTTCGTTACTGGCAAATGGCGGTTGAATCGACCTACCACAGCGGCTGGCCGACGGCCCAGCTGACACTGGATTCTTCCGGAAATGCAGAACAGACTATCCGCAACGATCGTCGCCTGTCCCACTATCTCACGGTTGACGTGAAGGGCACGAGACAATGGGAACTCAACCACAGTAAGCTCAGGCTCGAGATTGGCGTGACCAACCTCTTTAATCGGAACAACGTAATCGGCACCGAATACAATATGTCCAACGGTCTGCTTGAAAACTCTGACAGGAAAGCTTTGCCTATTGCCCCGTTTTTCGACCTGTTCTACTCGTTCTAGCTTTCATCCAACTGGTTGAGTAACTCCGTGATCTCTGCACGCCGACCCGAATCAGCAAGTTCACGCCCGGGTCTTGCGGGTGCTTGCATTGCCTTCGTCAGTGCCAGCCTGGCTGAGTCGTAGTCCTTTTCCTCGACAAGAAAAGCGCCGTAGAAATAGTTGCAATCAATACCATCCGGATTAACTTCAATCGCCTTTTCAAGCAGTTTGCGAGCCTTTTTCGACGAACCAAATGCGATTGGCCACGACGGCACCTGATAGTAGAGCGCGCCGAGACTGGTATAGGCGGAACCATCGAGCGCCATTGGATCAATGTCCATCGCAGCCTCTAGATCAGCCCTTGCTGCCTTAACCAGACGGAGCGCGGTGAGACTGCTAGCTTTCCCTGCATAGGTGCTCTCGATAATGGCCTTCCAAATCAGTAGCTCGGCATTACTCGGTTGCATCGCAACCGCGCTCGCTGCTGTCTCTATTAACCGCTCAAATGCCTGAGCCTGTTCATCGCCCTGTAATTCGTAGTTCGTTAGCGCCCAGTCTTTTTGTAACTCTGAGACCGAGGTTGCTGCGAACCCAGATGAGCAGACTGACAGCAGAATAAAAAGTGTCATAAGTTGTTTCATTGGAATATCTCCCGTTAGGTACTAAAAGTGTTGTTTGATCTGTTTAAGTTGCTTCGCCAGCGCAGAATCAATGACTCCCGGGAAAAGGCTGTTAAGCCTGACCTCCAAGGATTCAACAAAGCCAATCTGGACTCGCGAGTCACCATGGGTTATTTGCCTGGCAATGATTTCCGCGACCTGCGATGGCGCGTCTACAGCATTGCCCAGTTCAACATTAAGCGCGTTGGCAGCGGCACCATTCATAGCAGTGCCAACAGCACGAGGGGAAAGATACTGAACACGAACTGATGAATCGGCGAGTTCTCGCGTCAGTGCGTCATTGAATCCTTTGAGCGCATGTTTTGAAGCGCAGTAGGCAACATATCCCGGATACCCGATCTGCCCAAACACCGAACCGACGTTGTAAATAACGGCCTCTTTTTTGGATCGCAGATGAGGTAACAGTGCCTGGGTTAATCGCATGGGGGCCACCGTGTTCACTTTAATGATTCGATCTATATCAACTTCCTCAAATGCACCAAAATCATTCACGCCGCAATTGTTGACCAAAACATTGATATTAAAATTTGTGGCTGCATCGACAAGACGAGCAACCCCCTCAGGCGTTGTTAGATCAGCGCGCACAAAATTCTTGTCACAACCCCCCTGTTTTGAGTTCCCGTGCAAAAGCAACTCACAACCTTGCACCCGAAGTTTGTCGACCAAAGCCGATCCTATGCCACCAGTCGCGCCGGTGATCAGCACCCTCAATCCGGCAAGGTTCATGCAGCAATTCTCAAGCCACCGGTTTTCAAGCGACAAGTTTTCAAGCGACACTTGTTGAAGAGATGAGGACTTCCCGCCAGGTCTCAGCCTGAGCAGGTATCGCCCGATAAACATCTCCGTATAATCGATAGACAGATCCGGCGGTATGAATAATGGCATCCTGAGTATCCGGGTCTTCAATGCTATCCATCAATGCTTCAAACCCCTTCAGGTGTTGCTGGTCAAGTCTGCCGTGGCTTTCCAGGTATGACATTGCCTCTGCGGAAAGCCCCAGTTGCTGCCGCACGATTTTCGCGACCTCAGTAGCCAGCCCGGCACTGGTTCCTTCAAGCACCAGTACCATGCCAAATATTCCGAGCGGTTTTTTCCTGTTCACCGTGTCATAGAGGTATGAAACCATGACCTCCGATTCATACGATGCTGGAAGTTCGGCTGCCTGCGCCCTGTCGACACCACAGGCTTCCATATCGTTCAGAATCCAGTGCTCATGTCCCGCTTCTTCGTCAATGTATTCCAGAATCGCAGGCTGCAGGTATTGCTGGTCGGTAGCGAGCCTTGACCCGGCAGCCATCAGCAACGGTACCGTATGTTTTACATGATGGTAGGCCTGGCTCAGGAACGCGATGTAGGTACTGAGGTCAAAACGTCCCAGCATCACGTCTTCAATGATTGGCGCAGAAAGAAGGTATTCTTTTTCACTGTTGGTTTTCTCCAGCAGTTCTTTATAAAACATTTGCGGCGAGTCCTGATTTGTCGAAATCTATTTTTCTCTGGTATTGATTTTCAATGTCGGTTCGATACCGACCAATGACTTCGCTTCTCTTCAGCCTGCCATTAGCCGTAACGAGTTCCTTGCTTATTGGCTGTTCAACAATCATCACGAGATGAATACGGGCATAGTCAGGCAGGCCCTCATTGACTTTGCCGATCATTTCGTCGAGCGTCGCGGCGTCAATCGGAAAACGAGGCCAGACCAGAAGCAGGTTTTCATCACGGGCTTCGCCATAGAACAGGCATTGTCCTACCACATGAAACTGTGAGAACTCTGCCTCAACCCACTCGGGATGAACGTTCCGTCCGTAGCACGTGATAAACGTATTCTTGATACGCCCGGTAATATAGACAAAACCCTCTTCATCGATACAGCCGAGGTCTCCTGTCGGTAACCAGTCGTCCGACCTTTGCTCTCCCAGGTAGCCTTCCATTAACGCACCTGCGACCTCCAGTTCGCCCTTCTCACTCACCCGTATGTCGGCATGAGACAGCGCCTTGCCTACGGAGCCTTTCCTCTGCTCGCCCGGCAGGTTAAGCGTCACAACTGATCCCGCTTCAGAAAGACCATAACCCTGGTAGACAGGAATCTTGAGTGCCGATGCTTTATCGATAAGGTTTTCTGCAACCTTGCCGCCGCCGACTGCAACCATTTTGAGGTGTCCGGGGTTCGTCATCCCCAGTTCCGTCAGGGTGACGGTAGCCAGCAGCAGTTGGGGTACAAGAATCATGGATTCCGGCTGATGTTGATTAATACAGGCTGCAAATTGAATTGGGTCCAGACCGGAGCTTCCAGCCAAACCGACCTGTTCCCCATTCGGGACGCAAATTTCAATTCCCTTCGCCAGGGGCGCGTATACCCCGGCAATGTTTTCAAGCAAAGTGGCTAGAGGTAAGACACATAGGTGCTTGCCGATATCCAGCTGCTCCATCATCTGAACGATACTTCGAGCAATGGTGAACAATTTGTCATGGCGCAGCACCACGCCTTTGGGCGCGCCGGTACTGCCTGAGGTAAAAGTGATTTTTACCGGTTCCTTGTTAACCGTCTGGTCTGAAATTTGTTTTATCGAAGACCCAAACAGCCCGGTTGTGGGGCAGGACCCGGTCTCAGACAGGAGGTAATCAACGTGCGACGAATCCAGCAGGTAGTCGACCTGTCCGGGGGTAAAATAGTGTGGTACGGGGACAATACCAATCCCGCTCATCATTCCCGCCAAATCAGCGAGAATCCAGTCGAGACCGTTCTCAACGCCGATTCCAAGTCTGCGGATATCACGTTCAGCCAAAACTTCCGCCAAAGCCACTACCCTCTGATAGAGCTCGGCATAGGTCAGCGAAGTCGATGGCGAAGTCAGGGCAATGGCCCCAGGTTGGGCTCGGGCGTGATCTTCCAATGCATGAATCATCAGTTCGACGCTCCCAGCAACCTGCCCATCGCGGCGACACCAGTGGCTATATCACCCGCAATCACTTTCGGATCAGACTTGTAATAACTGCCCCAGGACGCCCTGGATTCACCAACAAGCTCAGGATTCGCGACGCCAATCTCGGCGAACTCGATTCCCAATCTCCCCAGACAACTCCTGATGGGCCTGTTGGCCGTACAAACAGCGGTCGTGAAGCCAATCTGCTGCAACGAATCCGCAGCGTGTCGCATTAAAGGCAGCGCTACTGCCCGATTTACCGCTGCAAAGCCGCCAATCTCAACCATCAACTTACGATCCGTATCAAGAACCACTTCAACGGGTTCGTCCAGGTACTGTTCCAGAAACAGAGGACCGTCCCCCGCCGCTCGAAACCCAACGACTGCCTGGATTTCATTATTTGACCAAAAGGACAGGATAAACGGATGAAACTCTTCCAGATGTGAGGAAAACCAACGCTCAAACTGTTTGTTCGTGAACTCGCAGAGCGCCGAATAATAATCATTCTCATCTGTCGCGAGAAGCATCCCATTTAACTGATCACCAACAGCTGGTGTCACCACAACATTCTTCCAATAACCACTAACACCATGTCAGACGCTCTGGGAGCGAAAATCATTCGCTATCGACGGAATTTAGATAACTGACAAGCGATTAGCCATGGTCAATAATCCTATGGACTTAATAGGGGATTAGCATGACTAACCACAAAGTAATCGACGCCATCGTTGTCGGGGCAGGCTTCGCAGGAATGTACACGCTCTACAAGATGCTGGGCGCCGGGTTTTCGGCCCGGGTATTCGAAGCCGGTGACAATGTTGGTGGCACCTGGTACTGGAACCGGTACCCAGGCGCACGCTGTGATATTGAAAGCATGGAATACTCCTATTCGTTCGATGACGACCTGCAACAGGAATGGAACTGGACCGAGCGATACGCCACTCAACCAGAACTCCTGAAGTACGCCAACCACGTGGCTGATAACTTCAATCTGCGGCCTCATATTTCTTTCAACACACGTGTGGTTTCTGCTCACTATGATGAAGATGCTTCTGTCTGGCAGGTGACCACAGACCAGGGTGAAGAAATCAGTGCTCGATTCTGCGTCATGGCAACCGGATGCCTTTCCTCAGTCAACCAACCTGATCTTGAGGGCATTGCCAGTTTCGAGGGTAATACCTACCACACCGGGCAGTGGCCCCATAAAGGTGTCGATTTTACCGGTCGCAGGGTTGGGATCATTGGTACCGGCTCATCCTCCATTCAGTCAATTCCACTGATTGCTGAACAGGCGAAACAACTGACCGTATTCCAGCGAACCGCCAACTTTTCAGTGCCCGCACATAATCAGGACCTGAACGAGCGCTATATTGAAGAAATAAAAAGTGACTACGGTACTTTTCGTGAGGAAAACCGGCAAATGCACGCTGGGTTCGGTGCCCGGCGACCGAAGCACGAGGATTCGATCTGGGATGCCGACGCCGAGACAATCCAAAGACGCCTTGAAGAACGATGGGCACTCGGAGGTCTCGGCTTCACTGGAGCCTTTGCAGACCTTGGACTGAGTGTCGACGCGAACAACATCGCCGCGGAATTTATACGCGAAAAGATTCGCGCAACCGTTACTGATCCTTTGGTTGCGGAGCTGCTTTGCCCCAGCGGGATTGTTGGATGCAAACGAGTGTGTGTCGATACCAACTACTACGCCACCTACAACCGTGACAACGTCACACTTGTCGATGTGAGCCAGCACCCTGTTGACCGACTCACCGAGAAAGGCCTTGTTAGCCACGATGTTGAGTACGAATTTGACGACATCATCTTCGCCACCGGGTTTGATGCCATGACCGGCACGTTGCTCAAAATAGATATCAGGGGGAAAGGCGGGCTGACCTTGCAGGAAAAGTGGCATGCGGGTCCCCGAACTTATCTTGGCCTCTCTACCTATGGGTTTCCGAACCTGTTCACCATCTCGGGACCCGGCAGCCCTTCGGTGCTTTCAAACATGATTTTGACTATTGAACAGCATGTGAACTGGATTATGGAATGCCTGGGCTATATGCGTACCCAGCAACTCGCCAGTATCGAAGCAAACCTGGATGCAGAAGATGCCTGGGTAAAACAGGGCAACGAATTCGCCAATATGACACTGATGCCCATGTGCAATTCCTGGTACCTGGGCGCCAATGTGCCCGGAAAACCCAGAGTATTCATGCCCTTTGTGGGCGGCATACCCCTGTACTTTGAAACCTGTGCCAGAGTCGCTGCCAACAATTACGAGGGTTTCACCCTAAACGCAGGGTAACAATACTTCGCCGGCAACGTTCCAGGCACAAAAACGGCTCACTTATCCAGCCGCCTGATCTCAGGCGGCTCACCGGTTGACCCTTTGGTAACACCGGAAAAATTGGAGTTGCTCGCAGATATTTTTGGGAATTTTCGACTGAGCTCAGGACCTGCTGCGGTTAAACCGCCATCAACCACGAGGTACTCCCCTGTGACAAACTCCGCATCACTGGATGCCAGGAACAATGCCGCTCCGGCGATATGTTCACCCCTGCCATAGTCTGGCCAGGGCTGGGACTTCGCAAAAGACTTCCTGGTCGCTTCCGGCTTGCCGCCATCGGCCAGTGGTGTAGCTATAAATCCGGGACAGATGGCGTTAACCCTGATCCGGTATTCGGCAAGCTCAACCGCGGCGGCTTTGGACATACTGATCACCGCCGCTTTAGCTGCTGAGTATACCAGCGGGCCCGCGTCGCCACTCAAACCTGCGATAGAGGCGGTATTGATGATCGAGCCGCCGTGTCCCTGAGCCTGCATGTGACGCGCACCATGTTTGAGCCCAAGAAATACCCCCTTGGCCAGCACATCGAAAGTGTAGTCCCAGTCCTCGGTCGTGGTTTCAGTCAATGGGCCAATCGCCCCACCAACGCCGGCGTTGTTGAACAATATATCCAGGCGCCCAAATAAACTCACCGCCTCATCCAGCATCGCCACAATATCGGGCTCTGACGCAACGTCAGTCTTGATGAAGCTCACGGCCCCCTCGTATCCCAGACGGTTCGCTTGTTCAACGGCAGCTACCCCGGTTGTTTCATTGAAGTCTGCAATCACTACGGACGCGCCTTCTTCAAGAAAACGAATCACGGTTGATAGCCCCATCCCGCTGGCACCACCGGTTACAACGGCTACTTTCTCATTTAATCTCTTCATCATGTGATCTCTTCATCAGGTAATAGGGGGCCTGTCCATAATCGGGCCGTCACCTTCCTCCATTGTGATATGTGCATGTTTCCAGTTCGCAAACGCTGAAATGATATGGCGCGGATCCATGTGAATCTCCGTGAACCCGCCGGTCACTTTTCGTGTGTCGTAATAAGCTGCACTAACATTACTCGCGAACAAATTTTATTCCGGCGTGAACATCCTGGAGGCTTCATCCCGGTAGCCAGCATCGAACGAGCTAACGAACGCTTGCCGGTGAAGGGAAATGGCTCGCCTGTCCTGTTCATAGCGCCAAAGATGGTGAAGGTTTCGAAGTCGTAATCCCTTCCGAAGTGAACCCCTGTAAACCTTCATATCCGCAATATCGATTAAACCAAGCTGGTCCTCAGGCGTTAGCACGACATTGCCTAGATGCATGGACCGAAGGTACACACCTTTGTCGTGTAATTCTTTGATAAAGGCGCCAAGCCTGGTCACAAGCCTGGCATCAAAATCAGGCACCTCACGCAGGATGTTGCCCGGCAAGGGCTCATAATGCACCGCTGTTCTGTCAAGCTCTGGCAGCCGAATTGATTCAATGACCTTGAGCGTCGGAACACCGAGAGAGTGCAGCGCCTCAGAGTTTTTCTCGAATCTCCGCCAATATGGAAACAGCCGTGCAGAGGTGAAGAGTCGTTTAACACGAAACAGCTTGAGGTACGTGCCATCCTTAAGCAGCAGGACCTTATCACCATACTCATCAGCGGCAGTGACATCTGCTCCTGCACGCATCTCGAGATACTCTTTATTAGTCAGGGTCTTCATACGTGACTCAGGATGCCTGTGCTACCTTCTCTTCTACTAAATGGTCTTCAACAAACAGCGATCTACAGTTCTGTTGTTGCAGGCTTGCTTCTTTCTGGTCATCGCATAACTTTTCTACTTCAGGTTCGAATGCCAGCGTCTCCGGTTTCTGTTCTTCCCGCCAGGATCGCAAATTTTCATTTAGCCGTTTCAGGATCCGGAAATTTCGTCCCGCAAACAGTTCACCTGACACGTGGAATTCAGATAAGAGCGCGCTGGCCCGAACTGCTATAGCCTGGTGATCTTCAGGCGCCATTCGGATCATGGCTAAAACGTAGTTCGCACCCCACTGGAATCTGGTGGCTACGCCAACTGAATTCTCGTAGGCTCTTTTTCTCCAGGCCAGGGCCTCTTCGAAGTTGTTATCTTTTTCTGCAAGAGAACCCAGGCCACTCATGAAGTAATAAGGCGAAGCCGATTTTTCAAGTTCCGCCAGCAGCAAGCTTTTTGCATCATTAACCAGACCTGCTTGCCGATAGATATGGCTTATCTGGTTAATCACACTTTGTCGCTCAAAACTATCAGGTGTTGCTTCGTCGGCTGCCTTCAGCTCTGCCCGCAACAATTTGCGCAGATCGTCCGCAAGTGGTTGATCATCCCTGGTAGCCAACTGCAGTTTAGGCATCCACCCTGCCAGCTTCTCCGCCCTGGACAGTGATTCATCAAATCGGAGATCAAAAATACTATTCGCCCAAAGCTCAGCAAGGCTGACCTTGTGAGCATCGTCGATGACTGGCAATGCCAGAATCTCCTCCATGTAGTAGGCAAGCGAATCCCAGGACGCCAGCGTCAGCGAACTTGACGACAGAATTACTTCCAGTCGCCTGGCGATAGCAGGGTTCAGGTTGTCCTGACCGGTTTCCTCAGCGTCATTTTTTTCAGTAAGGGCCAGCAAATAGTTCATATAAAAACGATTGCTCAGCTCCCCTTCAGGAGCACTGGTCGAGAGACGAAAAAACAGTTCAGCCTTATCGGTACCATCAGGTACCGCCGAGGTGTCCTGAAACCAGGAGTAATACGCTAATTGGTAAAACTCGTCAGCTGAAAGTCGCGTCGAATCCTCGAGCGCAACCTGCACCAGGTCCGCGGTCGATCTCATTTGGTTCAGACTGAGCTCAAGCACTGTGTTGTACCGTGAGATATCGATCCCGCCCGGGATGCGGGTAATTTCTTCTCCCGCGGGGTTGAAGACAATCATTGTCGGGTACCCCTTCACTCCGAACTTTTCACCCCAGGCCTGCGCCTCATCGGTGTCACCATCAAGGTAGACAGGCACAAAGAGTCGCGTCAGCTGGATGAATTCCTGGGACTTGAATACCGTATGTTTAATTTCCTGACAGGGTGGACACCACACCGCGCCCCAATATAAAAAGAGTGGTTTGGCCTCGTTCTCTGCTGAATCAAACGCTGCTTGTATCGAGCCCCCAAACCACTCAATGCTGACATCAGCAGAATGGGAAACCTTTGCTGAAACCTCTGCTGAAACATCTGCTTGACCATCAACTTCAGTATCTGATTCGCAGGCAGTCATCACGAGGGTAGCAATCAATAACAGCGGCCTGAACATGGGATGATCCGGGATCTATTGTTTCAATCGCGCTATTCGAGCAGCTTTACGTTCGATACGCAATCTCAGTCTCTGGTGCCGCGCCGGTGTCAGCGGGTATCCCCAAATAAACGCCATGGCAATACTGTAAAAGAAAATAGGTCCACAACAATAGACCAGACGTAACGCGAGCACCCCGACCTCGGTACTGCCTGAGACACCGCCGGCTGCATCAAACCCGAGTAACCCTACAAGATTGAGCGAAAAGCCCGTTCCAAACGCCACAGCCAGCTTGTCCGTCAGGCCCATAATTGAGAAGTAGGTACCCGCTCTGTGCCCGCCTGACCGGGCTGTATCAACATCGATCACGTCGGCCAGCATCGCAATCGGGAGGAATTGCAACCCGCCGAAACAAAACCCTTTAACAATGAACAACAGAAAAAATGGCAGGTAGTCACCATAGGAAAGAAACAGGTTGGCAGCGCTCACCGTTGCCACAAGTACCAATGTCGACATAAAGGCGTAATGCTTGCCAATTTTTCTACCCAACCATAACCAGAACGGGATTGCCCCAAGGCCGGCGGTAAAATAGAAGAAGTAGGCGGCTCCAATCGTTGGCACGCCAACAATATCCCGGATGAAGAAGAGTGATACTGCATTTCTAAATGCTTCACCGAATGTCACCATCAGCACGATAATCAACACCCTGCGCATCGGGCCATTCCTCCAGAGATACTTAAGCCCCTCTCTGATTGGGACAACATTACGCTTACCCTGAGTCGACGGTTCCTTGACCACGGCTAGTACCACGAAGACGCAAACCGGAAGGAGAATGAGAACGGTATAAGCTAACCCTACTAACACTGGCCCTGACAGTGTTTTTCGGTCGACGACCTCTTTCCCCAGCAGTTCGCCGGTAAAAGCGCCCTTGGCGTCAGTCAAAATGATGCTAAAAATTGACTTCACGGAACCACCGCCATCCGCCATGATTTCTACCACCATCGGCACCGTGGCCGCCAGCAACAAGCCCATCAGAACGTAAAACTCTCGGGCAGCGGTGACCCGAGAGCGCTGGTGATAGTCAACCGATAGTTCTGCACCCCAGGCCCTGTGAGGGAGTGCAATAATCGTCGCGCCCAGAAAAAACAACGTCAGGTATCCCAGAAAATAGTAGAGGCTCACACCATCATCCGGTGGCATGAAAAGCTTGTAGACGCCGAACATCATGATCGGCATACCCAACAGTAGCCACGGTCTGCGACGACCGAAAGGTGTTACCCAACGATCGGAAATCTCACCCATAATTGGATCGGTAAGGACATCAGTCAGCCGCGCCAGCATCAGGATAGTACCTACTGTGGCCAGGCCGATACCGAGGCTTCCCGCATAATGTGCCGGAATCCAGATAGCCAGCGGATAACCAATGACTGCCAGAGGCAAACCGAGGATTCCATGGGCATAGATAGTAGTTCGCGCCAGCGGTGCGTTGGTTTCAGCCATCAGTGTTTCCTTTGGGGGTTACTTTATTCCTGGAGCAGCTCGATCAGGGCACTACTCCGGCAGCAGCGAAGTAGGGCAGCATATCCATTTCGGGCCACCTGGCCCGCGTTAGCTTCAGGGTCCTGGGCGTCCAGTAAGCATGACCGGGTTCAGGTATACCCAGGCAGCATAGTTGTTCCGGGCTTGCACCGTTCATGATCCGGGACCAGTCATTGTTACCGGTTTGTTGCCAGGCATGATAGGCAATCATATCGTTGCCGGCCGCCTTGTAACCCACGGTCATGGTGAACCGGTAACCCTTGTCCTGTGTCAGATTGGTGCCCCGATGAAATGTATCAATACTGTGAGCCACCAATGTACCGGCGGTTGACGCAGCGGAAAGTTCAACTGCCTTGAGCGCTGCCTGCTTCGCAGGGTCAAATGCCCCTACTCTTCCATCACCTAATATGTCGTCGGCTTTCTGCCTGGGAACGTAATGCAGCGCACCAAGCTCATTGGTCACATCGGTCAGGTAAATAATAAAATCAACTGTTCGAAGCGCCTGATCATCTGATGGCACGACCAGGGTGTGATTACTAAAGTCACAGTGAAAATCCTGATCGTAATCGGTCTCACCGGTGTACTTTGCCCAGGTGTGTGACTGGTAGAGGTGGACATCGTCTACACCCAGCAATGACCGTGCAAAGGCAATCAAAGCGGGATGCAACGACAGCAGGTCGAGCTCCGCTGAACCCCCATAAGGCAGCGTATCAATATTCTTAAACTGTTTATCGCGAAAACCACCAAGCGCGCCAATGTCACCGGGCTCTTTCCGGTCAATCGCAGCCCCCTCGCCCTCCCCGGTTATACCATAGAGCCGCTCGTAATCAGCCAGTACCGGTGCAAGTTCCGCCGCAGGAAAAAACCCCGGTACGATAGCAAACCCGTCTTCCCGCCAGGCAGCAACATCAAGTTCAGAAAACCGGTTCATTGACTGCTCCTAACTTCCACGAAAGAAACGTCGCGGGTTATCAACGAACAGCGTTTCGATCGTTGCATCAGCAACCCCCATTTCCTTCAGGTCGGGAATGACCTGGCGCTTGATATAGAGGTATGCATGCTGGTTGTGCGTCGCGAATTCGTGTTCCTCCGGCATGCTGCCATCAGGGTTTTCTTTAAGCACCGCCAAACAAATGCAATCGTGGGAAGGGCATAAGCGATCTTCGTAACCTGCATCGATCAGCTTCTTCAATGTCACCGACCTCATGTGCGGACTTACCAGACGACCGGGATACCTGTCCAAACCCAGGTAACAACCCTGGTCTAATATCCATTTCAGATATTCGATATCTGTTGTGTCATTGGAATGATCAATTTTTACTCGCGTCAGATCGACACCTTCTTCCTTAAGTATCTTGATCTGTTGTCGGGCCACCTGCCCGGTAGGATACGAATGCACCATGATGGGTAGGCCTGTTTCTGCATGAGCACGACCTACCGCTCGCGCCATCACTTCCAGCGGCGGCGTCACATTCTCGACATCCGCAGCGCACTTCAGGATACCTGCTTTGATATCAGTACCTCTGAACCCTTCTTCGATATCCTTAACGAACTCTTTTGCCATCTGGTTTGGGGATACCCCCTGCAGGAACCTTGGAACATCAAGCCACCATCCCGTGGCATTGATAATATTAACCCCGGATTCTTTGGAAACCCGGCTCAACAATTCTGCCTTACGCCCAAGATCAAACGTCGTCGCATCGACCATGGTATCAATACCTTCCGACCGGGCCTCCTTCAGGCTCGCAATGGCCCTCGCCTCGCGATCAGGTCCCAGCAGGTCAGGATACTGATCCCATAAACCACTGGCACTGACCATCACATGTTCATGCATCAGCGTGAATCCGAGATCATCGGGTGAAATGGTTCCAGTTACCGTATTAATCGAATCCAATGCGCACTCCCTTTAGAGTGAATATAACATCAACTTCTCCGCGATTTAATATGCCTTGGCACAGCTATATTTATTAGCGATACCTGATATGGGCAAGACACAGCCCTGATGCAAGTTTAGAATGATCCGCTTTCATAAAGTCGACTAACACATGCCGCTTTTTTCTGTTCTCGATCTTGCACCTGTCTGCGAAGGTAGCAATGCTACAAAAGCACTCCATAACGCGCTCGACCTGGCCCAACACGTCGAGAAATGGGGATTCAGCCGTTACTGGGTGGCGGAGCACCACAACTTCCCAGGTATCGCCTCGGCTGCGACTTCTGTCCTCATAGGATACATTGCAGGCGGCACTTCAACGATTCGGGTTGGCGCTGGCGGCATCATGTTACCCAATCACGCACCGCTGATGATTGCGGAACAATTTGGTACCCTCGCCTCGCTTTATCCGGGCCGAATTGACCTTGGGCTTGGACGTGCGCCGGGTACCGATCAGCTGACCATGCAGGCTCTCCGGCGATCACTTTCCCAGGAGGTCGGCGACTTTCCCAGAGATGTCACAGAGCTCCAACACTTTCTCAAAGAGCCCGACGCGGCCCAAAAAATTGTGGCAACGCCAGGGGCCGGCACCAATGTGCCGCTATGGATACTGGGCTCGAGCCTTTTCGGCGCCCAGCTTGCCGCGATGCTGGGATTACCCTTCGCATTCGCCTCGCATTTTGCCCCCGCGGCAATGGACCAGGCGATAGATATATATCGGGAAAACTTTAAGCCGTCAGAACAACTCGAGAAACCACATGTCATGCTCGGCTATAACGTTTGTGCGGCAGATAGCCCGGAGGAAGCAGATCTACTCCGATCTTCTTCGTTACAATCTTTCGTCAATATGAGGAAAGGTGCAGCAGGGAAGTTACCGCCGCCCATCGCTGATTTTGAAGCCACGCTGTCGGCACCCGAGCAACAAATGTTGCATCAAATGGCTCGATGCGCAGCGGTAGGCAATGCAGACATGGTCGAAGAGCAAATCAAGAAGTTTCTTAAAGAGACTGAAGCTGACGAACTCATCATCGTGTCCTCGATCTTTGATCACAAGGCACGGCTGCACTCCTATGAACTGACTGCAGAAGTTGCTGGCAGGATCAATTGACGGTCTGCGAGATTAGTCCGCAGAGACTTTCAGATCGACAATAACGAGTTTTCCATTCGCCCAATCCGGTAACCATTCAGGGACGGTTGGCCTTAGCCTGGAAAACACGTCGTCAATAAATTCCTGGTCCTGAAGCTCAACAGTTGCGTGACCCGTCAGAGACTCTCCCTGAATGAGCAGGGTAACTGCGGCGCCTTCCCCGTCAAACGATCGCCACCAGGCACCGTCGGCGCCCGCATAAACGCGATTATCTTCTCGAAGGTAATTAACGGGTATCGTCTTGCCATCCGGAAAAGTCAGGAGCATAGCGCGCTTAGCGCGTTCACCCATAGGGTGTTCTTTAAGATCTGTGACGACCCTGGGGTTTCCTGTCATTGTCACATAAGCAACATATCCCGCAACCAGCAATGACATGATCGCCGCAGCGATAAGTGCAAGTCTCATCTGCGTAATCCCATTATGACCTCCGTCAAGTCTAGAGCTGTCCGATTACCAGGTAAGCGAGATATCCGGCGGCTACTACCATGCAGATCATTGTCCCCAGGGTTCCAACCAACCGTCCGGGCGTAACGCCC
>DTZW01000359.1 GCA_012961165.1 Gammaproteobacteria bacterium
GCGTGGGAAGTAGCTGGACGGGTGCCGGTCAGTTTTGCGTTTCCGACGTTTCTTGAATCCATGTCAGCACTTTGGGAGCTGACGATTGAGGGAACCATATTCACGGCTTACGCAGAAACCCTAAAACCGCTTGTTATCGGCGTTTTGATCTCGGCATTTTTCGGAATTGGCCTTGGCCTCTGGGTCGGATTGAGCCAGAAGTTTGACTGGTTAGTTTCGCCAATTTTCATTGTCATGCAAACAGCACCATTGGCTGCACTTATCCCGCTGCTGATCATGGTTTACGGAATAGGATTGACGTCGAAAGTATTCGTAGTCTGCATCATGGCAATGCCGGTCATCGTCTTGAACACTAGCGGCGCAGTTCGCAATACCTCCGCCTCGATCATAGAGATGGGTAAGTCCTTTCTTGGGACAAGAAAGGACATCATCCTGAAAATTATCCTGCCTTCCGCCTCGCCAATTATTTTCGTGGGGCTTCGCCTAGGTATCTCGGCGGGATTTATCGGCGCCATTCTTTCAGAGTTAAAGATCACACCAACGGGTATTGGCGACATTATATCCTACAGCCGCTCCATCGCAGATTACCCCAGCATGTACGCTGCCATTTTTTCGATAATCCTGTTAGCGGTACTTTTTTTGAACCTGCTAGAGCGCATTGAGATCATGCTATTCAAAGGAATTAATAAAGGGCTTGTTGCAGATTGATACCAGGTGAGAAGTAATAATTTATGAGCAATCAAACTACATCAGTGAACGCCGTAGAGGTTCGCAATGTATACAAGAATTACAACGAAGTTGAGGCCTTGCAGGATTTATCCCTGGACTTTCCAAAGGGTGAGCTGACCTCGTTACTGGGACCGTCAGGCTGTGGAAAAACCACGCTTCTGAAAATAATTGCCGGCTTGATTCCCGCCACCAGCGGTGGAGTTATTATCAATGGCAAGACGGTGACTGGCCCCGGACCGGACCGGGCATTTGTGTTTCAGGATTTTGCCCTACTTCCCTGGGAAACTGTCATTAGAAATGTATCCTTCGGGTTGGAGCTTCGCGGCGTCGCCAAGTCTGAAAGGGAAGCCATCGCCGAAAAATATATTGCCGATGTAGGATTGGCTGGATTTGAGCAGAAATTCCCTCACCAGCTATCCGGCGGCATGCGCCAACGAGTGGGGCTTGCAAGGGCACTTAGTGTCGATGCCGAAGTGTTGTTGATGGATGAACCATTTTCAGCCGTTGATGAGCAGACACGAAGAAAGTTTCAGGAAGATTTACTGAATTTGGTTAAGAACGAAAACAAAACTTTCCTATTCGTAACCCATTCAATCGAAGAGGCCGTTTACTTGTCGGACCAAATAGCACTTCTGTTACCACGCCCAAGTAGGGTGTCTGAAATTATCAGACCCACCGGATTTCGCCACAAGGACGTTGACAGTATCAGAAGAGATTCTGAATATCTTGATATCGTTGACCGTATCTGGGATTCTCTTCGCACTTATGTAGAGTAGCTGATCGTTATGAAATTATTTGGTTATCAATTGCCGGCGATGTCCTCTCTGCTTATTTGGGGGCTGCTTTGGGAAATAGTGGGTCAAGTGGAATTGACTTTCTTTTTGCCCGCCTTGTCTGAAATTTTCGTCACGTTATCGGAAATTATCACAACAAAACCGTTTATCAAGGCGTTGAGCGAAACCGGGCAGGCTTTCTTTCTGGGCACATTTTATGCGGTTACGGTTGGCATCCCTGTGGGAATCCTGATGGGCAAAAACCAGTTCATTGATGAACTGCTTCTGCCATGGGTTAACGTGTTTCTTAGTGCGCCGTTAACTGCGCTGGTCCCGGTTTTGATGGTTCTATTTGGTTTTGGATTGAAATCCATTGTCATCACGACAACGCTCTTCGCGATATGGATTATCATTTTGAACGCGCGCGCCGGGGTTAAACAAATTAACCCGTCATTGGTGGAGATGGCACAATCCTTTGGCGCAAAACCCATGGACGCTTTTCTCAAGATCTATTTCTGGGCAGCTCTGCCGGAAATATTAAGCGGAGTTCGAATTGGTTTTATTCGCGCTGTCAAGGGAGTCATCATTGGACAGCTTCTCATCTCCATCGTCGGATTCGGCGCCTTGTTCGAGCTGTATTCTTCACAGTTTCTTATGTCTCATTTCTGGGCCATTCTGTTGGTATTGTTCGCAATGGCGTTCACAATTTCAGAATTCCTTGCCTCACTGGAACGCAGGGTCAGCTACTACGCATCGAAAAGATAGCTTCAACTATTCACAAATTAATTAGGAGATCATCCATGAATTTTGTCATCCCTCCACATCCCGTCCCATCGGTCGAA
>DTZW01000360.1:0-3545 GCA_012961165.1 Gammaproteobacteria bacterium
TCGGAAATATCATTGCTGACAGGGAATTCCAATAGCGGTAAGCCGATATCACCGAATACGCTCTTAACAAGGTCGATGGGTTGTCGTCCGGTAGCGCCCGCATCCCGATGCTGGACACCACAGATGACTTCGAGCATGGTTGCATCACAAAGCAGGTAGGTCACTTTTATTGCGTCCAGGTTCGAGGTCTCTCCTGTATCGGTTTTTACAAACTCGGACAGGGGCACATTCAACAACACCAGCACGCCTCTTGGAGCAACTTTCCCCAGCAATACCAGCATGTTGCGAGTTACTTCATCAAACGAATAGCTTTTAAGACGATGCAGTATTGGCACCGGCGCATCAACGAAAATCAGACTACCTGGGTTGACCCCAGCATCCGCACCAGGACTATCTTTTTTGAGTTCAATGACACCTGGATTTATTGCCGCGTAAGCTTCAGCCTGGGCAATAATGGGATATGGCTTTTTCAGATCCTCATGTGTCTGCCTGAAAGTCTGAAAATCCGCCATATCGGATTCCATAAACGATTCTACTTCTCGCTTACGGAGATACCGGAGCAGCAACACAAAGCCAGCGATGAAAACAACGAAGAAGAAAAAACCTTTCATGGGCTTGGAGTATAGCAATCCTCGCCGTAATATTTGTGGTTTGCAAAGCAGAGAACCTCAATGACAGACATCGTACTCACCGAAACCAACGAAGGCATTACCACCGTAACCCTGAATCGCCCTGAACACCTGAATGCACTGTCTGTCGAACTTCGGCAAAAGCTGGGTGAAGTGTTCATAAAACTAAGAAATGATACTGAAACCCAGGTGATCATACTAACGGGCAATGGCCGGGCATTTACAGCCGGTCTCGACCTGAAGGAACTCGGCCGGCAGGGCATGAATACACCCTCCTCCGGGAATGAGACGGTAGACCTGCAAAAAGCGATTCGTGAGGTCGGCAAACCAGTTATTGGCGCCATCAATGGTTTTGCCATCACCGGTGGGTTCGAACTGGCACTCGCCTGTGACATCCTGATTGCGTCCACTGAGGCTAAATTTGCCGATACTCACGTCCGGATGGGTGTTGTACCCGGCTGGGGGCTTTCTCAACGTCTGTCACGACTGATTGGCGCCTCTCGCGCAAAACAGCTCAGCTTCACCGGCAACTACCTGAGTGCTGAAACTGCGGAGCGATGGGGATTGGTCAACGAGGTCCTCGAACCGGACGAACTACTCCCCTACTGCCAGAAACTGGCCAAAGACATTACCTCCGTAAACCAGGACACTCTGAAAGAAGTTCACCGGTTAATCGACTATGGTTGGGAAAATTCACTGGCCGAAGGTGTCGATGAGGAACGCCGTGCCAGTCGCGGCAAGAACCGCGACCTTGAAGCCGACACCCTCGAACAGAACAGACTTGACGTTCAATCAAGGGGAAGAGAACTAAACTCATAGCAAGGAACTTCAAAAAAGAGATCTCTCCACCAGAGTCGACATGAACGAGTTCATGGCATGTTCGACGAACAGACACCCCTGAAGGGCCTAACCCCGGTTAGAACCCAGCCCCTGCAAGTGCGTGTGCTCGTTAAGCGTGATGATTGAACGCTCGCCGGAACTCGCCCCCATATACCTACTGATACTCGTGTAATTCGGGTTAAAGAACATTCTGGGCTCCATCCCCATGACATGTGCGGTCCAGGCGTTCACCACCCCCCCATGACAGGTGACCGCGACAGTTTTGCCACGGTGGCTATCGATGATTTCGTTCAGGGTTGTGACGACCTCCACACAGAATTTAGGGAAGTTAACATCTACAACCTTGCCACTCATTACGCGCAACCAGCGGTCATAGTCAGATTTCTTCAGATCTTCCACTGGGATGTAGTGGTCTGCATGCCTATCGTATTCCGCAACACCGTCCCTCAGCACTGGCTCCAGCCCTTTTAACGCTGCAAGTGGCGCCGCTGTCTGGACCGCACGCTGCATTGGGCTCGAATACAGGTGATCAATATGCTCGCCCTCAAGCCACTTTGCCATTCTCTGGGCCTGCTTGTGACCGACTTCAGACAATGGCGGGTCAGCAGGCGTGCCATCTTCAGTTTCAACCTGTAATGGCAGGCCGTGACGAATCAGGATTAATTCCATGCGGTTCTCATCTCTTGTTCAAATGTATTAACTGTTTAGTGCGCTTAGTAACTCAAAGGTCGGTGCCCAGTCTTCAGCAGATTCGTAAGTCCTGCCTATGATAATGCGAGTGACCCCGGCGGCTTCATAATGTGAAATCATTTCTCTTGCGCGGTCCACGTCACCTTCCGGCAGTGTAGCGAACGTGACCACTTCCCCCGGTTTACCCTGTGATGCTTCAGACCGTTCACGGTATTGCCGAATCTGGGGCGCAATTTTATCCAGACGGCCCATCGGCAACCAACCGTCGCCATACTTTAGCGCTCGGTCAATCGCATGAGGTGCTGACCCACCAATATAGATAGGTGGTCTCGCAGGCCTCGGCTTAAACAGGAAGGACTGGTCGTTTGCCGTGACAATATCGTTGTCAAAACACTCGTGCAGAAATGCCAGGGTCTCATCCGACAGTCGACCTCGCTGGTGCCTGTCGACTCCCAACGCCCGAAACTCCGGGTCCATCCAACCAATTCCAACCCCAAGCAAAAGACGCTCACCGGACAACTCCTGGATGGTGGCGATTGCTTTCGCGGTGGGCAGCTTCGGACGATAAGGCAGGATCAGAACACTGGTGCCAATCATGATTGACTGTGTCTGGCCTGCCATCCATGCAAGCGACGTCAGCGGGTCCAGGTATCGCCCCCCGGAACCTTCAGCTTCATCAGGGGGAATGGCGATATGATCGACGATCCATGCGGATTCGACACCCGCAGATTCGGCTTGCTTAAGAATACTAGTAATTGTGTTACGGGACGACTGAGGCCCCATAACCCTGATGTTAATGCCGATTTTCATGGCATCGACGGATCTAGCCAGCGGCTATAGAGACGTTGTAGACCCCTGCCTGTCGGGCAGAATCCATTACCTGGATCATGGTATTGGTTTTACTTTCCGGATGTGGCTGAACAACAACCGGCGCATCCGGGTTTTCAGCGTGCAATCGTTCAATGTTTGCCCTTACTGCACGAACATCAATATCCCTGCCTCTGATTCGAATTCGATCACGACTGGTAATCTGCACCACGATACTTTGTTTGTCAGCATCTTTAACATTCTGGTTTTTGTCAGGGCTGTTAACGTCCAGACCAATTTCCTTTACGAATGTCGCTGTCACAATGAAAAAAATCAACATGATGAACACAACGTCCAACATAGGGGTCAGGTCTATTTCACTATCTTCGTTATACTTTGGGGCTAGTACTCTTCGCACTGTGTTACTCCAGAATGATTGCTTCTAAGTCAATTCGCCGACGAAGCATACTAGGACTTTTATTGGACGTCTACCTGGGGTCTTTAAACAGCCCTGAGCGGTACTCGTAAACAGCCCTGAGCGGTACTCGTAAACAGCCCTGAGCGGTACTCGTAAACAGC
>DTZW01000360.1:3593-13884 GCA_012961165.1 Gammaproteobacteria bacterium
CGACAGCCCTGAGCGGTATTCGACAGCCCTGAGCGGTACTCGTAAACAGCCCTGAGCGGTACTCGACAGCCCTGAGCGGTACTCGTAAACAGCCCTGAGCGGTATTCGACAGCCCTGAGCGGTACTCGTAAACAGCCCTGAGCGGTACTCGGAATCAACTAAATTGGACCGGATTAAGGTCAGAGGGTCACAAGCGCCTAGTAGACATCCATAAAAAAGCCTAAGCGTTGATAACCTTGGAAACTGTTGTGTAATGCAGTCCCAGATGGTCACCAATTTGCATGAGGGTATAGCCGAAATCTACGTGCGCCTTCTTCATCAGCTCGTTTCGCTCACCACGGGTCTTGTCATCGACCTTCTTGAACAGCGCATTCAGGCTGCGACGTCTTTTGACCGCTTTCGGCCCCCTCTTTGAGAGTCTTTCACCCTGGAGAATTGGCTGCATTTCGCTCAAAAACCGATTACTGCCGAGTAGTACCTGATGAGTACGTTGTTTCAGCGGTGAGTCTTCCCCAACGCCTTCCTTAACGTACTCCCGGTATTTTCGCTGCGCATCTTTTTCGCGCTTGCCGAAATAGTTCAGCACATCAGCTTTGTGAAGGAAGGTTGGCGCCTTCACCTGACCGGCTAATGCCCGATAGCTGCTCCATTTGTACGATGAAAAGTTTGGCGCACCTTTTAACTTACCAGGATTGGTAACGACGTGCCGACAGACTGGTAGCAGGTAATTTTTCTTTTCGAGTAAAATACTCTTGAATCGCCCATGAAAAATTGGACCTTCCTGGGCATGACGACGGTTTACATGCTGGGTGTAAACTCCGTTTAACTGTCGCATACCTTTCGAAAGGTTTGCCTCAGGAACTTCAACCACCAGGTGGTAGTGGTCATCCATCAACACATAACTGTGAATCAACCAGCCGAACCGGACTACAACATTGTCAAGAACATTGAGGAAGGCGCCTCTATCATCAGCATCATCGAAAACAATTTGACCTTCGCTTCCTTTGCTTGTGACATGGTACACAGCACCGGGGAATTCTATACGTACAGGTCTGGACATAAACTGTGTCTTAAAGCCTATTTGTTGATGTTGTTTTTATTATTATCAACCCAAAATCAATCTACGTATGAAACTTTCGATTGATCAGGATAAAAAATACTACAGCCACGATCAGTTTCTAACAAGGCATTTTTTTATTTTCACTACAAATACCGGCTTGACGTTGACATAGATACATGAGTATGTTGCCTGTAACCCATACCATTTTTTTACATTTTTAACGGAGGAAGCCAACCATGGCAGTTGATAAATTTCCGGTCGAATCAGGACACGTAATGATGTTCGCGCGATCGATCGGTGACACCAATGAAATCTATTACGATGAAGACTACGCCAGATCTACTGACCAGGGTGCCATCATAGCGCCACCAACGTTTGTTCAATCAAGCGCACAGTTCGACCCTGACTATTTTCTACGCCCCAAGGTCGGCCAGGAATGGTTTGGTTCAGCAAAGGGGCCAACCGGAATCACCAAAAAGAAAGAAGGCAGCGGCGGTGGCGGCGGCGGAGGTCTTCATGCAGAACAACATTATATTTATCACCGACAACTAAAAGTGGGGGATGTACTAACAGCTGAAAACAAACCAGGCAAGAACTGGGAAAAGCAAGGACGTCGAGGCGGAAAATTAATGTTTAGTGAAACTGTCACAGAATACCGCGACCAAAACGGCGAACTCGTGATAACAGCAACCGGCGTAGGTGTCAGGACAGAACGTCCAGCCACCTCAGGCGACAAGTAAGGAGTCATTCCAATGGCACTAAAAGCAAATGAAGTTAAGGTAGGTGACACCTACCAGGAAGAGGTTTGCGACAACCTCTCAAGAACTCAGATCGTCCAGTACGCAGGCGCATCCGGTGACTATAATCCGCTGCATAGCGATGAAATTTTTACAACGGAAATCGCCGGATATCCTTCCGTTTTTGCTCACGGCATGCTTTCTATGGGAATGACCGGCCGCATGCTGACTAATTACGTCGGTGATGGGCAGCTAACTTACTATGGCGTGCGATTTACATCCCAGGTTTTCCCGGGTGCTACACTCACGGCCAAGGCAACGGTCACTGAGATTCGGGAAGAAAATGGCGACACCATTGCCGACATCGAGGTTTCAACTACTGATGCAGAGGGTGTCCAAGTCATCAAGGGTAAGGCCTCTGCAAAACTTGCCCCATAAGCTGAGCTAAAACCAGAAACAACTGCGACGACTTAGTGTCGGCGCACTTGTTTCTCATTGCATCAAAGTCAGGCTACAACGCTTCCAGGGCATCCAGGACTATTCCCGGTGTCAGTATCTGTGGTAGCACCGTCGCTCGGGACGCATCTTTTGCATACAGCAGGTAAAGCGGCACACCAGTTCGGCCATATTCTTGTAGCGCCGCAGTAATACCGGGATCTTCGTTGGTCCAGTCACCCTTGAGATAGGTTATTGCGTTGTCTTTAAACGCCAATTTGACGGAATCAACATCCAGTGCATTGAGCTCATTGACTTTACAGGTAATACACCAGGCAGCGGTGAAGTTCACGAAAACCGGACCTTTCTGTTGAGCTATCGCCAACGCATTTCTGGAATAGACACCAGCTTCACCGTCTGTAGAATCCAAAGAAGACCTCACCACCCTCGTCTCCTGCGTTGCACCAATATAGATGGCGGCAAAAACGAGCAGCAACGCAGACAATCTGGCGACGGCACTGCCAGACTGGTTCAGCAGCCAGAGCGCGAATGCGATGAGTAAAGCGCCTGTAAGAACCTGCATCATTGCGTCAGGACCGGCCTGTACCCCCAGCACCCACAACAACCAGACTGCTGAGGCAAACATGGGGAACGCAAGCAACTGTTTCATGATGACCATCCACTGCCCCGGCCTGGGAAGCCTGGCCAGTAAACCTGGCGCATAGCACAGCAGCACATAGGGAAGTGCCATTCCCAAGCCCAGCAAGGCGAACACCAACACACCAGTGGCAGGGTCCTGAATCAGGGCATAACCCACCGCCGCTCCCATAAAGGGGGCGGTACAGGGCGCTGCGACGATGGTCGCCAGCACGCCGGTCGAAACAGAACCCAGATATCCTCGCGAGCTGCCTCCGCTGTTACCCAGGGACATGAGCGTGCCACCGATCTCAAACACACCCAGCAAGTTCAAACCAATCACCAGAAACAAATAGGCGACCATGCTGACCACAATGGGCGATTGCAGTTGGAAACCCCAGCCTATCGCCTCACCGCCTGCTCGCAGACTAATCAGAAGCACCGCGATCGCCACAAAACTGGCGACAACACCTCCAGCATAGGCAAGGCCGTGTAAACGAATAGAGCTACCGTCATGGTGAGATTCGACCAGTGAAAGAATCTTGATGGACAACACCGGAAACACACAGGGCATAAGGTTCAGTATCAGGCCGCCCAAAAAGGCAAAAAACAGCGCTGCGAGCAATCCTGTTTCACCCAACGCATGATCGTCCCCTGGAATCACAGTCCCCGGGGGCGCGATAGAATCACCCATCCTGAACTCAAAACTCGACACTATCCCTTCACCGGCGGATTCATGAATCACGATCACGCCGGACAGGTCTGCGGAATCCTCATCGAAATCGTAACCAGGCTCTAGTGTGAGGACCAGGCCCTCATCGGACATTGAGAATATCTGGCTGGCCGGGTTATCTATTAATTCAGGGGTAAAGGGAAAATATTCAACTGCATCAATTCGATTACCCTGTACAGCGGGTAATCCCACCGTTAACAGGATCTTGTCTGCATCAACCTGGAAACTACTCACCACATCGATAGGCACGGGCACCCGTGCCTGTGCCACGTAAAACGTATCGGACACCGCGTCGTCGACCACCGTTAGCCCTATCGGAATGGACACCATGACTTCGACTTTTTCCGGGATACAGATATCAGCACAAACCAGCACCCTGCCGGTCCCCTTAATGTCAACGACATCGGCGGGATAATCCTCTGGCACCGAAACCGAGAAAGGCATTAGCACTTCGTTATGATAGCCATAGTTCATCAACGGCCCATAAGGAATACGCTCCGGGTACGGATATTTAAACGCACTGACGAACACACCGGCGGGTACAGTCCATTTGATATCCGGCGCTGCACCGGAATCTCCCGGGTTCGTCCAGTAGGTATGCCACTCGTCGTCAATATGCTGTCGAAACACGACATCAAACAAATCACCCGGCGCAATACTCGTGACTGCTGCTACCAGGTCAACACGAACATGCGGTTTCGGCTGGGCATTTGCAGCCGACGCGGCCAATAGGCTGCAAACAAGCAACAGCAATTTCATTTCCGTCTGGATACTCAAGGTCTCATTCCCCAGGTCACCGGACCTTTCAATTCTTCCAGTAATGGCTCAATCCAGTCGGCCCATCGACACAACCTGGCGCGCGTTTGCCTTGGGTCAATCAATTCATGAACAGCAAAACTTTCCATCATGGGAAAAGGAGACCGGTTCTTCATCAACATTTGTTCCAATTCCCGCCGCTTCTCATCTGGATCTTCAGCTGCCGCGATTTCACGGTGGAAAGCAACAGCCACACCACCCTCTACCGGCAACGCTCCCATTTCATGGGAAGGCCAGGAGAGTTTGTAGGTATTCGGTGCAAAGTGGGCCGCTGAGGCGACCCCAAAAGACTTATGCACGGCGATCGTTGCCCAGGGAACGGTTGATTGGACCGCTGCCGCCACGGCACTCATCCCATACCGAATACAGGCTGTTTGCTCTGAGTCTGGACCAATCATGAACCCAGGCTCATCCAGAAAGTTAATCATCGGCAGATGGAATGTATCACACAGCTCCATCATCCGTTTCGCCTTCTGCGATCCCTCCGCGGTCATCGCCCCCGCAAAGTGGCGACAATCATTAGCAATCACCCCTACGGCCAAACCATTCAAGCGCGCCAGGCCAATGATCTGACCGTGACCATAAAAAGGGGCTATCTCGAAAAAGGAATCGAGGTCCACCACATGCCGAATGACCTCACGCATTTCAAACGGAATCCGGCCATCCCTTGGAACAATACCCATTAACGCCTCATCGGCTCGGTTCACGTTGTCGCTGCAATCCAGCCGCTGCGACAATTGCCAGACATTCTGAGGCAGGTAACTCAGGAACTGGCGCATCTGGACCAGCGCGGCTTCCTCTGTCTCAGCTACGTTGTCCACAATACCGCTGCGGGTATGAATCTTCCAGCCGCCCAACTCTTCTTTTGTCAGCGACACGCCGAGTGCCCGCTTTACCAAGGCTGGGCCGCCAACCATGACTTGGGATGTTTCCTTCACCATGACCGAGAAATGGGACGCCACCAGCCTACCCGCCGGAAAGCCTGCAACAGGCCCCATGGCACCAGACACAACGGGTACTTCATTCATAGCCTGGGCAATGATCTTGAACCTCGGCTCTGCATACACGGGAGAACCAACGGTAGTAGGCCTGGCGCCGCCGGAACCGGCGACACTCCCCCCACCGCCTTCAAGCATTCGCACTAGCGGCACCTTGAACTGTACCGCCAACTCTTCTGCATAAACACTTTTTCGCAAACCTGCACCATTCGGCGATCCCCCCTTCAGGGTGAAGTCTTCGCCGCCGACGACCACTCGCTGACCGCCAATTGAACCAAACCCCACAACATAGTTAGCGGGGGAGAAGTCCTTGATCTCGCCGTTGTCATCTTTTTCCGCAAATCCTGCACCTTCGCCGTGCTCCTCAAAGGAATTGGGTGCAACCAGCGCATCGATACGCTCGCGGATAGTGAGCCTTCCTTTGGCATGGTGCCTGGCAATTGATTCGGCGCCGCCCTGGCCCTTTGAAAGCTTACGCCTTTGTTCGATTTCCTTGGCTTCTTTGTGCCAGCTCATCATAAGTCCTCAGAAATTAGTCCCGCCTTTATAACAATGAAACCAGATTCAACCAAACCGAAATCGCGAACAACCATCAGGCTGGTATCGCTCTCACAATCAAATCCGCGAATCACGATGCTTATAGCGCATTATGGTTAGAAATCAGTCATTGATCATGCTACCTTTCTGCCCCTTATCCGAACAGGCAAATCTCAGCCCGTCCGGTAGACAAAACACTTCCAATTAAATCTAGTGAGGTAGATATGCTAATCGTGGTTCCTGTGGAGACGTGGGCTAATGAGCGCCGCGTCGCACTTATCCCTGACTCGGTGAAAAAGCTCACCAGAGCTGGCTTATCCGTGTCCGTGGAATCCGGACTGGGATTGCAGTCAGGATTCAGCGACGCAGACTATACAGAGGCAGGTGCAACTGTTTCTAATGATCGCAATGCACTGATTTCCAGTGGCGATATGGTGCTCAGAGTCCGAAAGCCTAGCACAGAAGAAGTCGCCTTATTGAAAAAGGGCGCCATCCAGATCAGCTACCTTGACCCTTACAACGAACATGCATTGGTCGATTCGCTCGCCGCACAAGGTGTGACAGCGATCAGCATGGAAATGATCCCCAGAACGACACGAGCACAGAAAATGGATGCACTGAGTTCACAAGCAAACCTGGCCGGTTACGTGATGGTATTACTTGCCGCCAGTAAACTGGATCGCATTTTACCCATGATGATGACGCCTGCTGGCACGCTCAGTCCTGCAAAGGTCTTTGTTATCGGTGCTGGTGTTGCAGGCCTACAGGCTATTGCAACAGCAAAACGCCTTGGTGCACGTGTTGAGGCATTCGACACACGCCCGGTCGTCGCAGAGCAAGTGCAATCCCTCGGCGGTAAATTCGTCGAGATTGACCTTGGCGAAACGGGCCAGACCAAAGATGGCTACGCCCAGGAACTGACCGCAGAACAGCTGGAACTGCAGAGACTCGGTATGAAGGACGTTATCAGCGAATCTGATATCGTCATCACGACAGCCCAGCTCTTCGGCCGCCCGGCCCCACGTATCGTTACAGCCGACATGGTCGCTGCGATGAAGAAAGGTGGCGTGATTGTTGATATGGCCGTCGATTCCGGCGGCAACGTTGAAGGATCAAAGCCAGACGAAACAGTTGAGATTGATGGTGTTTCCATTATTGGTGTCTCTAACCTGCCAGCGCACGTGTCAAGTGACGCCAGTCAGATGTATTCATCCAACCTCTATAACCTTGTCTGCGAATACTGGGATGAAGAAAACAAAACCTTCAATCTCGATCTTGAGGATGAAATTCTCAAGGGCTGCGTCATTACACACGATGGTGGCCTTGTAAATGAAGCCATCATGAACATAAGGGGGAACTAAAGTGGAAATTGTATTTCTGATTTTTATTCTGGTGTTGTCGGTATTCCTCGGCTTCGAACTGATTTCCAAGGTACCTGCAACGCTGCACACGCCACTGATGTCTGGCGCAAACGCGATTTCCGGTATCACGCTTGCCGGTGCCTTTCTGGCAGCCGGGATGGTAGACAGTGAGATGGGTAAATACCTCGGCACCGCGGCAGTGGCGTTTGCCACTATTAACGTTGTCGGTGGTTATATGGTGACGGACCGCATGCTTGGCATGTTCAAGAGCAAGAAGGCAGGTGGCAAATAATGAATATCGAACTATTAGCTAACCTCTCTTACATTGTTTCGGCGGCCCTATTCATCTTCGGTCTGAAGATGCTGGGCTCACCGGCGACAGCAAGACGTGGCAACAGGTTTTCATCGCTGGGTATGTTGATCGCTGTCGTCGCAGGCCTGACGGCCGAAGGCATCGTCAGTTATGAATACATCGCGGTTGGCATGGTCCTCGGCGCTATCATTGGCGCGCTTGCTGCGAGACTGGTTGGCATGACTTCAATGCCCGAGATGGTCGCCCTTTTCAACGGCTCTGGCGGTGCAGCCAGCCTGCTGGTTGGCTGGGCAACACTTTACAGTGGCGGCATTGACACGTTTACCGCAGTGACTATTCTGCTCGCTATCCTGATTGGTGGTCTGACTTTTACTGGCAGCCTTATCGCCTACGCAAAGCTTGCCGAAGTAATGAACAGCGCTGCCATTGTCTTTAAGGGACAACGGATAGTTAACAGCCTGCTCCTGGTCGGCATTGTGTGCGCGGCTTATATGTTCTGCTTGGACCCTCAGCCTGAAAGCCAGTGGTTATATATCACCCTCGGTCTCGCGTTGTTGCTTGGTGTTATGGCCGTGATTCCAATCGGCGGCGCTGATATGCCAGTGGTCATTTCATTGCTGAACAGCTACTCCGGTATTGCTGCTTGTGCGGCAGGTTTCGCCATTAACAACAACATCCTGATCGTCGCCGGCTCACTGGTTGGTGCCTCCGGTATCATCCTGACCAACATCATGTGTAAGGCAATGAATCGATCCCTGGCAAACGTTCTGTTCAGCGGGTTCGGCGCAGTGAAACAAGGTAAGGCTATTGAAGGTGAAGTTAAGCCTGTGTCTGTTGAAGACGCTTACTACCTGTTTGAAGCCGCCAGCAATGTCTGCTTCGTACCTGGTTACGGTATGGCCGTTGCCCAGGCACAGCACGCCCTGAAGGAACTCGGTGAAATTCTGGAAGCCAACGGTTGCGAAGTGAGCTACGCGATTCACCCTGTTGCCGGACGAATGCCTGGTCACATGAACGTACTGCTGGCAGAAGCTGACGTACCTTACGAACAGCTGGTTGAAATGGATGAGATCAATCCAAGGATCGAAAACGTTGACATAGCAGTGGTGATTGGCGCAAACGACGTGGTTAACCCCAGCGCACGGGAAGACGAAGACAGCCCCATCTATGGTATGCCTATCATCAACGTTGACCAGGCACGAACGGTTTTCGTACTGAAGCGCTCAATGGCATCCGGCTTCTCTGGTGTAGACAACCCGCTCTTCTTTGGTGAAAACACTCGAATGTTATTCGGTGATGCTAAGGAATCCATCTCGGGCGTTATTTCCGAGTTCGGATGATCTACCAACTACCCCCGGTAACGGGGGTAGCTTTTCAACACCCTCCGGCTAAATACCCCCGCATCATCCAACGACGCATCTGATCGTTGGTACACCGTTCCCTTTACCATTAGCCTTCGACTCAGCCGGCAGAGTATTTTGATGTTACCCAGCACAGCATACCTGACCTATGATACATCGTTGGTGTCTCCGTACCGGCGACCGGTGCTCCTGCACCTGTGTTAAACCACTCCGGTGATTTCATAAAAATACACCCGTGACATCGTGCCCAGGAAGACGAAGTCGACCGCTTCTTCAGCGGAAGTGACGGGCTTAGATAAGGATGGGTCTTTAATAAGGACGGGGCTTAGATAGGGATCGGGATCGGGATGGGGCTTAGATAAGAAAGTTGTTTAAGCTGGTGAGCCTATCTGCTTGCGATACTGATACGGAGACAATTCCACCCATCGCATAAAAGCCCGCCTGAAATTCGTGACTTCGCTATAGCCAAGAAGCTCAGCGATTTCCTGCACGGTCAGATTAGTCGTTCGCAGGTATTCGATGGCCAGTTCCCGTCTGACATCATCAAGAATCCGCTGGTAACTGGTACCCAAATCGTTGAGCCTTCGCCTCAGGGTTCTTGCACCTAATGATAATTTATTAGCTACAGCGTCCAGTTTTGGAAATTCTCCTGGCGTACTCAGTAATAAATAGCAGATGCGCGAAATGATATCGTCTTCAATCTCCATCTGGTTAAGCAGCTTACGACAGGACTCTTCGCAGATGCGCGCCGTATTGGCATCAGCCTCAGCAAGTGACTCGGCCAATTCCTCGCGCGAGAACCTGTATTGGCAACTCGGCTGATCGAAGATCACAGGGCATCGAAAGCACTGCAAATGTTTTTCGGCATATTCGGGTGCTTCGTAATTTAGCAGGATCCTGCTCGGCTTGTGATCTCGTCCAAGCAACAAACCAATCAGTCGACTGATCCCGACGAATAACTCTTCAACCGTGTACTGCCCGACTCTGCCGCCGGGCAGCAGATGATCGATTCTTAGTACTGCCTCGTCACCATCAACATCAAAGGCCAGCTCAAACATCGCTCCGGCCAGCTTGTGATATTTCACTGCAATCTGGACGGCCTGTTCGAGGGTCGCGCTGCTCATCATCGCGTAACCCAACAGGCCATAGTCAGAAATGGAGACTGTGTGAGGCGATTCCAGCCAGGCACCATTCATGCCCAGCAGGTCAAGCATGTTGGATAGCTGGTCAATTCGTTGCTGGTAGGTCACCCGATCCAAGGACAAGTCGATGCCTGTACCAGCCAGACTGATATCTGCACGGAA
>DTZW01000361.1 GCA_012961165.1 Gammaproteobacteria bacterium
TTTAACGCCTGCGCGATTCTATTCAAGCAAGTCTTAAAAAGTCCATATGGGCATGGTGTCAATTTTCACCCTAAGATCCAGTCGACTCCAGACAAGTCTTTACTTGGATGCGACACATCTGCTATTGCAATAGGACGTGAACGCGATCTGATCGCTTATCATCAGTGCCTTCAAAGACTGAGCTCATTTGCTCCAAGGCCGCCTTTAAACAAAGAAAACCTTATGGCGTCAAACACTGCAGTGCAAGAGTCTCACCTGGCAAACTGGTATCGATGCGATATTGACCGGGGGCTGCTGAAGAGGCTCTCTCGGCGCAGCAACTGGCATGGGCTGGTATATCTTGCCTATTTTTGCGCTCTTTTGGGAATCACTGCTGCACTGGCTTTGGTATCGGTCGGCACGTGGTGGAGCATACCCGCCTTCTTTTTTTACGGCAGTATCTGGATCTTTGCCACCAGCGTGGTCCATGAGACCTCTCACGGTACGCCGTTTCGAAACCGGGCGCTGAACGAAACTGTGCTCTTTATCTTCGGGTTCATGGTGCAGCAAACGCCTTGTCTTCTGCGCTTCGTGCATGCCCGGCATCATTCCAGGACAGCCATTGTGGGTGACGATCCGGAGATCATCCTGACCAACCCGATGACCTGGAAAGACTTTGTCGTAAAGGAGTTAATCGATATCGGAAGTATCTGGTACTTCACCAAGGCTACTGCCCTGCTTGCCTTCCATCGACCCGGCAACGATGCAACCGGCTGCATTCCTGCTGAAAAGATGCACCAGGCTTTCATCGAGGCGCAAGTGTACCTGCTCGCCTACCTTGCTGTGATCGCCTGGTCTATCGCGACCCAGTCATGGCTACCCGTGACAATGCTGATACTGCCTCGGGTTTTTGGCGCACCGACCCATGGCGTGATTCTGGCAACCCAGCATTTTGGAATGGCCCAGAACATTAAGGATCACCGGCATACCACCCGAACCATGACGGTGAGTCCACTGCTGCAATTGCTGTACTGGAACATGAATTACCACATTGAGCATCATATGTTCCCCCAGGTTCCATTCCATGCACTGCCCGCACTGCACCGTGCCATAAAAGATCAGTGCCCCCTCCCAACTCGTGGTGTGCTCAGAGCCATGCGTGAAATCGCAACGACGATTAATCATCAGCGTACAAATCCATCCTATACCACGCCGCGCCAACTGCCTTCAGCTTATGCGTAGCAGTTTTGTCTTGTTGTCAGAATCTATGGTTAATCAAGATTCATCCGATAACTTGGTCTTTCGCCCGCCACTATTGAAAAATTGCCATGTATATTCTTTACGGAGGTAGATTCACCCGATCGCTCATGGTCGAAATGGTGTTGGCCGAGGGAAACATTGACTACCAACTTCGAGAGATCGACATCCTGAAAAACGAGCATCGGTCCACCGAATTTCTGAAGATCAATCCATTCGGTTGGGTGCCTGCTCTGATCACAGCCGAAGGCGTCGCTCTTTATGAGACCCACGCCATTAATCTATACCTGAGCGAACGACATCAACTGGTCCATCTTGCTCCACGGGCCGATGAAACAGAGCGTGGATTGTTTCTCAGTGGACTGTTCACTATCTGTGGCGATCTGGAACCGGTGATGAAACGTTACTATTATCCGCACCGCTTTTCACTGAATGATGCCGATATACCGCGGGTTAAACAGATCGCATTGAACGACGCACTAGATTGTCTCAAGGTTATCGATGGACGACTGAGCGAAAACGGCCCCTATCACCTGGGCGACCGGTTCAGTCTGGTTGACCTATCGCTCAGTTACTGGGTCGCACTGATTTATTATCTTGACGTACTTAAGCCCTTTGCCGCCATACGCCAATGTATGAACCTGGTTATGAGCCGACCTAAACTGCAACCCATGTTCGAATACCAGATCGAATGGAATAAGGAATCACTTCAATCGGCAAAGGCCCCTTGGTCAATGCTGTAGAGTTTGCAACCGATGAGTTTTCTGTAAAAGCTGCCGATTGCCCAGATCCACCAGTCACAAATTCTAAGAATCACGCTAGAAAGTTGGCAACTGCCTGAACATTCTTTAACGACAAAGAATTACACTGACTTACAACTCGGTACACAACGGAGCCATTTGGGAGCATATTGATGACTGGACCGCTGACCGGCTATCGGATAGTAGAACTCACCAGTATGCTCACTGGCCCCTGGGCAGCATCCATGCTGGGAGATCAGGGCGCAGATGTAATTAAGGTAGAAGTACCCGGCGTTGGCGATCATACCCGGTCCGTTGGTGTTCAACGCCATGGCCTATCGTCAAACTTTCTGAACATCAATCG
>DTZW01000362.1 GCA_012961165.1 Gammaproteobacteria bacterium
GTACGTTATGGCGGAATCTGAGAAAGCTGAGCGCGCTCTCACGCCGCTGCCCCGTAACCTTCTCGAAGCAACCGAGTTACTCTCGCAAAGCGAGTTGGCACGGGGCATGCTGGGCCCAGTCCTACTCAACTCTTATCTAACATACAAAATAGATGAGTGGGAGCGCTACCATCAGGCTGTGACTGACTGGGAAGTACAGGAATATCTAAGGCTGTACTGACACATGATTGATCCTGATCTCAATTATGTTGTGAATCTCAAGGCCTATCCAATTGATCGATTGGATAGCGAAGCGGGTCAGGAACTGTTGACACGGGCACATCGGATGATGAAAGAGGATACCCTTGTTGAGTTTCCACATTTTCTTCGATCTCAAGCTGTTGTGGCTTTGGAAGATGAACTGACCGCGTTGGAATCGAACGCCCATCGGATCGATTACATAGGCACACCTCAATATTGAACAACCTGATGTTTTCAACCGAATCGTGCTAGATTTTCTATCCGATTTGGAGACTCCCTTGCGATAGCAGGAGGCCGACTGTGAGCCAATCTGATCGCGATCCCAGTGTTGAGATCGATTCCAGCAACCGGAAAGTCAGGATATGCTGGCCCAATGATACATCGGCAGAATTTCACTATGTCTGGTTAAGACACAACGCCCGCTGTCCAGGCGGGATGTCCAATGACACCAACGTCAAGATTGATCTCCTGCCCGATGATCCTGCCTCCCTGATCATTGAGAAAGCCAGGATCAAAGAAGATTGCCTTCATATCACCTGGGGAGATAATCAACTACAGACGACTCATCCTCTGGAGACACTGCTCTCGAGCCGTTACGACCAAGCCTCTCGCAAACAGCAGAAACCAACCCCCATTTTGTGGGGCGCCGACAATGCCTCATCGATTCCACACTATTCTTTCGATGATTTGACGCATCCTGAACGGGTGTTCAATATTGCCTTAACAGTGCGTGACTTTGGTATTGTCAGAATCAAGGACGTGCCTGCTGAACCTGGCACTGTTGCTGTAGTCGCTCAGCGTTTTGGCGTGGTCCATCACAATAATTATGGCAGCGTTTTTGATGTAAGAAGTGATGCCAACCTTTCGTTGGGCTCAAATACCGGAAAATACCTTGGCCCACACACTGACGAAAGTTATCGACATGCCGCTCCGGGAATTACCTTTTTTCATTGTCTAACTGCATCATCTGACGGAGGTGGTGCAACTATTTTGGTCGATGGATTTAAAGCAGCAGACATGCTTCGTATTAGTGAACCCGAATCATTTAAGACCCTCACACAGGTTCCGGTTTTTTTTCAGCGTCGAGCATTGCCAGACGAAGACATGCAGTCTCATAGAAGAATAATCGTACTTGACGTCGATGGCGATGTTGAAGGTATTCGATTTACCGACCGAACTATTCCGCCTCAAGATTTACCGGATCATCTGATGGAGGACGTATACAAAGCCATCAAGACTTTCTGGACGATCGTAAACACTGATGAACTCAAGTATGAGTATCCTATGCGCTCGGGCGATCTTCACGTATTCGATAATCAGAGGGTTTTACATGGGCGAACCGAATTTAATCCGTTAGCGGGCGAGCGTCACTTACAGCAATGCTCGGTCAACAGAGATGAATTTCAAAATACGATTAGAATCCTGGCCGCACGAAGTAATCACCCGGCACAAAGACAAGCCATGTCAGGTGGCGCACTGGGCTAACCTTAAATAACGATTTTTTTGATGAACTACGATCTATTCTCACTTGGCGACGTCAGCCTGCAAAGCGACCAGATACTACCAGACGCCAAGTTAGCCTATAAAACTTATGGCACGCTCAACGCCAAACGGGATAACGCTGTTTTATTACCCACGTTCTACACGGGTACCCATGAACGAAACGAGGGGTTTTTTGGACCAGGCCGGGCGATCGACCCGAGCCGACATTTTGTTGTTTCAATCAATATGTTTGGTAACGGGTTGTCGTCTTCACCGAGTAACACCCAGGCGCCAGCAGATCGGGGAAATTTCCCGCTCGTTACCCTGTTTGACAACATCAATAGTCAACAGATTCTGCTCCAAGAGCTTTTTGGAATAGAGCAGATACTTCTGGTCACCGGTTGGTCGATGGGCGGTTGCCAGGCCTTTCAATGGGCCGCCCAGTTTCCAGATCGCGTCATCAATGCCCTTCCCTTTTGCGCTTCGGCACGCACCTCAAGACATAACTGGGTATTTTTGGAAGGCGTCAAGGCTGCGCTGCTGGCTGATACCGCTTTCAAAGGTGGCTTCTACGATAATCCTCCTGAGGCCGGGCTTAAAGCCTTT
>DTZW01000363.1 GCA_012961165.1 Gammaproteobacteria bacterium
CTGAAGTTACCGCCAAGAGTCCATCGATCAGAAGCCAACCACAGCGCCTCAGCTTCGATACCCCAGATTTCAGCACCTGGTGCCGCCAATACCGACGTCGTTGTGCCTGGCGCGTCACCGACTACCAATGGCGGAGTAACTTCTGTTGCTACGGTATGAATGTTTTCATAATCATAGTAATAGAAAGAACCGTTCAACTGCAGGGAGTTATCCAGTAACTGCAACTTGTAACCAAACTCGTATGCCAGCAGTTCCTCAGGATCGTAATCCGGCGTAGCACTGAAGAATACAAGGTTGTTACCCCCTGAACGGTAACCAGAGGTTGCCGACAGGTAAAGCAATGTGCTGTCCGTGACGTTCCAGTCCAGGTTAATTCGACCGGTCGTTTCGGTGTCTTTACGCTTAAATGCTCGATAAACGCTGAGGGAAACTGGAATTCCACCGTTGATGGCTTTCTCAGTTCCACGCCAGCCACCGGGTGCGGTTGCATCTGGCACTACGCCGCCGTTAATCTGGTTGTAGCTGAATATGCTCAAACCGAATGCAGGCAGGAATCCTGGCGCAATCTCTGAATAACGGAACACGTTCTCTTGCGCAACGAATTCATCTGATGCGTAACGAATACCCAGGGTTAAGGTAAAGGTTTCATTGATGTCCCACACACCTTGAGTGTAAGCCGCGAACGCCTCTCTCTCTGATCGAGTGTGATACAACAAGTCACTACCTATGCTGTTGATACCATGCGCAACATCAAGATCAGGGTTGGTACCGTCATCACCACCCCAGACGCCGAGATGCAGGTTATTATTCTCATTTGGCGACGGGTTTTTAGATGCATAGTTGACCTCACACTGAGGCTTACGCGTTGCAGGATCCTCACATAAAGTCCTCGCGGAGTGCAGCGTCGGCATCACACCGTTGACAGTAGTAGCAGGAATGCCGGCGGGATTGCCAGCCGAAATAATGCCTGGCAAAAGCGATACCACAAATTCGTCAACTGTAAATGGGAACCCCGCAAGGCCGGTATTATCTACGTAGGGATTAATGAATCTATCTTCACCCACTGAGGAATAGAAATCGCCGCGCTGATCAATCAGCGCATCGTAGAAGAAGATACCTGATGTAATAGAGAGATTGTCACTGATATCCCAGAACGCCTGAAGCTCATGGGAGTCATAGACTGCTTCGTGATTCACATAGAACTGGCGATCTTGAAATTGACTGGCGGTATTATCGTCTTCGGTAGTCCGCTGGTAGGAAAGCTTGTTGTAGCCGTAGATGTACTTGATTTCCAGGCTATCGGTCGCGTTCCAGGTCATGGCGAATTGCACACCCTGCTGATTGAACTCTTCACGATTCAGGCCGTTGGTCGCAGCACAAACATCGTCACCACTAATACTACCGCTGAATACGCAATCGTTGTATCTTGCTGCACTTTCCGGGCTGGTGACACCAAACCCGTCAAGCGATGCGGCAGCGTTTCGGAAGCCAGAAAACGCCGCAACGTCGACGCCCAGCCGGTTATGCTGGGCCTGCACGTTGGCGCCCGTCGTGGGATCAACGAAGTTCAGAATCGGCTGCGATGCGTCATACCAGGAGTTTGAACCGAAATTAGCAGGATCCGTATTGGTTGTATCGATTCCTCGATAACCAGGTACAACATTCGTGGTATTTCTGAATGCTTGGCCTTCTTCGTCCATGACAACAAGGCCGCCACCGTTGGCGCCGCCAAAGTCACGATCGATTTCCATTTTGTTAAACCGAACATCGAACGCCAGGGTGTCAGTGGGCGTGAATTGGAACTGCACCGCCACGTTTTTGGTACCCAGACCGTCAAGGTCACTCCCGGGTCCAATTTCCTTAATGACACCGTCTCGGTCACGAACACTAAAATTCACTCGCGCAGACAGTTTGTCTTCGATGATTGAGCCGTTAATCATGCCGTAATATTCAGCCGTGCCAAAATTGCCGACAATACCTTTTACAGAATAGTCAAATTCTTGAGAAGGTTGCTTGTAAAGAATGTTGATCGCACCACCCACCGCGTTGCGGCCGTATAGTGTGCCCTGTGGTCCACGCAGAATCTCAACTCGTTCTACGTCCCAAAAGGTGGCAGCCGTGGCTGTCAACAGGTCTTCTGAATAGACGCCGTTCATGTAGGTCGCAACACCCGGGTCGCCACCCAATGCTCTAAAGTTACGGCCAACACCACGAATGGTTGCATCGTAAGGCTGAATGGTCGTTGCCGGCACAAAGTTCTGCAGGTCTTCCTGATTACGAATACCGAAATCATCAAGCATCTCGCCTGTGAAAGC
>DTZW01000364.1 GCA_012961165.1 Gammaproteobacteria bacterium
ATCGTCAGTGGAGGAACTCTGGAGATTCATACTCCCGAGGGAGAAAAAACTATCCGGATTACCCGCGCTCACCTTGAAGAAGATGCCGGTAAGTCACTGCATGAACAATTCCACGGCATGACCGGTATCGACCTGAATCGTGCTGGCACACCACTGCTGGAGATCGTCTCTGAACCCGATATGCGCTCACCTGCCGAAGCGGTGGCTTATCTTCGCAAACTGCACTCGCTGGTACGCACTTTGGAGATTTGCGATGGCAATATGCAAGAAGGCTCTTTTCGCTGCGATGCAAATATCTCGATCCGCCGCCACGGTGACAAGACTTTAGGTACACGTACTGAGTTGAAGAATATCAATTCTTTCCGATTTGTTGAGCGCGCCCTGCACCACGAGATCGAACGCCAGATCGCAGTGGTTGAGGACGGTGGCGATATCATCCAGGAAACCCGTCTGTACGACCCCGAGCGCGATCAGACCCGCTCGATGCGCAGCAAGGAAGAGGCTCACGATTACCGCTATTTTCCTGACCCTGACCTGCCGCCGCTGGTGATCAGCGAAGCTGATCTGGAGCAATTGCGCCGCGAACTTCCCGAATTGCCTGATGCGCGGCTTGCGCGCTTTATTAGCGACTATGACCTCGGCGCAGATGAAGCAGTGCAGTTGACTTCGCAAAAGGAGATTGCTGACTACTATGAAAATGCGGTAACAAAAGCGGATGGTGAAACACGCCTGACCGCCAACTGGATCAACGGTGAACTCATGGCCTGGCTCAACCGGTGTAATACGGCGTTCACCGATAGTCCAGTTAGCCCAACGATGCTGGGGCAATTGGTGAAACGCATACAGGATAAGACTATCTCGGGCAAGATCGCGAAAGAAGTCTTTCAAGCCATGTGGAATGGCGAAGGAAACGCAGACGATGTTATCGCGAGTCGGAGCCTCACCCAAATTACTGACAGCAGCGCCATCGAACAGGTCGTCAGCGATGTCATTGCCCGCTTTCCCGACCAATCCGAACAGATCCGTGCAGGACAGGAAAAAGTAATCGGTTTCCTGGTGGGACAAGTAATGAAAGCGACCTCGGGTAAAGCCAACCCGCAGGCGGTGAACGATATCCTGAAGAAACAGTTGCTGAACTAAATGCCGGAAAAAGAGGTAAGCCAGTGTCAATACAGGGACAAAATTTTACTGCTGTGTATAACCTGCGGTACTGCCCCAGAATAATCGGGTAAAGTAACCCCACTGCCCTAGTAGACAGAGCCCAAGATAATGACAGTACGCCCGTTCGCCCTTGTGTTAGTCGTCGCGCTGACTACGACCCTGCTGAGCGCCTGTGGCGGCAGCAGCAGCGGGGGTGTTTATAACCAGGCATTTAATGTATCCGGTCGATGGTCAGGAACTATTAAAGATACATCTTATGGTGAGGCGCTCATCACTATGACTCTTTCTGACAACGGGGGAGATGTCGTCGGACAAATGATTACCTTCGGCCCCAATAGCTGCTTCACTGGATACTCGATCGCCCAACTTACCGGTACGGCAACTCAACTCCCTGCCAACACCTCTGGTGATAACCCCCTGACGGGTGATCAAGAAAACAGCAATCAAGGCTCTGTGGCTTTAAGTATGACTGTAGATGAGACTCTAACGACAGTTAACGCGGATGGAGAAGAAGAGGAAAATACGACCACATACATCGTAACCTTCGTCCTGTCTGGAAACTCCAGTACGTTAATCGGTAATTGGGGTGGAACCTGGTTCGGACCACTACCAAAAAGTGCTAACTTCTGCCGATATCCCGGGATTGAAGGTAGCATCACCCTTCAGCGAATTTAGGTCATTATTCGTCCTGAATACCTCTTTTGGCAGCTTGGCTAGCCGCGACAGCGGAATTAGGACAACCCGTCCACGGCTACGCCATTCGAACCCGCGACACAATGATTCACTCACGTCCTTGAGCTGATGCAACAAGGGTTTCAACCGGTTACCCGATCTCGTACGTAAACCGGCACTGCCTCATGCCAGGCACCGCTAGCCCCCTGGGCCAGCAACCGCCGGGCAATGGTAGCTACATCCAGAGCATGTGGAAATCGCTGCACTAGCCATGGCATGGGCCTGTCGCCCATAAACACATCCGAATACCGATCCCAACCACTCCCAACCCCAGTACATCCTGAAATATGTGCAGCCACCTCTCGGGGTTCACTGACACAGGGCATCTCATCCCACCGCCAATGACCCGGAGCTTCTGGATCCGATCTCAGGCGGGCCCAGTACACCTGATCCATACGGGCATCAATAGCGGC
>DTZW01000365.1 GCA_012961165.1 Gammaproteobacteria bacterium
CAGGCTACCAGCGACAAATATAAACCAGTCGACTTCCGGTTCCGGTGGATAATCGCTCATAGAGGGTAGTCGTGTTGCTGGATAATCTTATTATCCATAACGTGTATTCAACATCTGATGAAACACTGACTGCATGTTGATGGATTTTCTTCTTCTTCCTGGAAGCAGCCAGTATAGGACACAGGCGTTTTTTTTGTCGGGGTTGTTAACCCTGCGACACGTTGCAGGGTTCAAATACCGGTATTTCACGTGCTTGCGTACTTTCACCATTGGTGTACGGAACACGAGTTTCGCCGGTCGCGGTGGTACCGGCAGAATTTTAGCGCCTGGCTCGCTTTTACGTAAACGTCAGCCCTTCGAAGTTCCCATCCTCGCGCCACTCTTTCAACAGTTCAAAAAAGCGGATTGAACCACCGCCGTAAGGCGCTGATTGCTGGGCATTGGGGTTCGGTTGCCCCTCATTGTTGTAATAACCGGGGGTGCAATCAGGTCCGCCGAGACCTCCGAGCGGGCCGCCTGTAAAGCCGACAATGGTGTCGATCCACTCTTCTTCAGCTGTCGCCGTGACCTCAACCGTGTTGTAGCCCTGAGCCAGTGCATGGGCAATGATATGTGCCTGATGCACTGCCGATTCATCCAGCAGGTGCGGGAAGTTGGCCGTAAAGCCGCCCTGGGAAGTATTCATAATGAAAACATTAGGGAAACCATGACTGCCCATGCCGTGCAGTGAACGGGTGCCGTCACGCCAATGATCACTCAGCGATTTTGCCTCCCGGCCGATGACGTCGTAACCGGACCGGCGGGTGTAACTGGTGCCGACTTCAAAGCCCGTGCTATAGATGATGCAGTCAACTTCATATTCGACGCCATCAACCACCAGGCCTTTTTCAGTGATGCGCTCAACGCCCTGGCCGTCGGTGTCGACCAGGGTCACATTGGATCGATTGAAGGTCGGCAGATAATCATCATTGAACGTCGGCCTTTTGCAGAACATTTTGTAATAAGGTTTGAGCTTTTCCGCAACGTCATCGTCTTCCACCAACTCATCAACGCGGGCGCGGATTTCTTCCATCTTCTCGAAGTTCGCCATCTCGATCATTTGCTCAAGGCTCATGTTGGAATCGGCCTTCGCATTCTGGAACTGATTGATCATCTTGCCAATGAGGTCGGTCCAGCCATCCTTCACCAGGTCCTCTTCCTGGGGAACACCAGAGATCATCGAGTTAAAGTTTTCCATACGGTGTTTCTGCCAACCGGGCTGCAGGCCTTCTGCCCAGGCGGGGTCGGTGGGCGTGTTGCCGCGAACATCAACGGTCGACGGGGTGCGTTGAAACACATAAAGGTGCTCTGCTGCTTCACCCAGGAACGGGACACATTGAATGGCGGTCGCGCCGGTACCAATGATGGCAATCTTCTTGCCACCCAATTTGTCGAGCCCGCCATCCGGACCACCGCCGGTGTAGTCGTAGTCCCAGCGACTGGTGTGGAACGTGTGGCCTTTAAAGTCGCGGATACCCGGGATACCCGGCAACTTTGGACGATGCAATGGACCGTTGGCCATGGACACAAACCGGGCCTTGATAGCATCACCGCGGTTGGTTGACACAATCCAGCGTTCGATCGATTCATCCCAGCGAAGTTCTGTGACCTCTGTCTGAAACAAAGCGCAGTCGTGCAGGTCGAAATGCTGACCAATCGCCTCACTGTGATCCAGAATTTCCCGCGCGAAGGCATACTTTTCTTTTGGAACGTAGTTCAGTTCTTCAAGCAGCGGCAGGTAGCAATAGGCTTCAATGTCACACTGGGCGCCGGGGTAACGATTCCAATACCAGGTGCCGCCAAAAGCGCCGCCCTTTTCAATGATCTTGATGTCCTTGATGCCAGCATCGCGCAATCGTGCGCCGGCCTGAAGGCCGCCAAAGCCGCCACCGATCAGTACAACATCCACTTCATCAGTGACGGGTTTACGTTCCGTCTTCTCATCAACGTAAGGGTCTTCAAGATAGTGCGCGAAAGTGCCAGTCATCTCGACATACTGCTCATTGGCGTCTTCGCGGAGGCGCTTATCGCGTTCAACGCGATAACGCTCCCTTAAGGCGTCAGGGTCAAAAACCAGCTCAGCTGCTGAGTCACTCATATTGTTCCGTCTCTCTATCTAATTGGCTTAAGTTGTAGGAATCCTAACCTCACAGCTTACCTCTATTTTGGCACGACGGCAGCTGAAGAAGAGTGGCTAACGGTTAAACGAGCTTTGATCTATTCATTTTTGGCTTTTTT
>DTZW01000366.1:0-10277 GCA_012961165.1 Gammaproteobacteria bacterium
ACTACTAAGCAATAACCTGGCTGGATTCCCGCTGGGTGGTGCACAGATTGATACCTCCGTGCTCAACACTAATGCAGGTTTCACAGACAAAGATGAAGAAGTGTCTCTGTTCAGCATCAATGACCCTGACCTTTTTACCAGGACACAGGCTATTTATGAGGTGAGTTTTGACTTCGATGACGATGACGGCGACGATCTCACGAAGCCTATAGGCGGCGTTGATCTATTCATTAATGGGGTGCTGAAAATCGACAACTGCACGGGCGCCACCACCCCCGTCACTTGTACAGTGTCTGATTTAACTGCCAGCGATACAGGTGATCTGCTTTTTGTTGTTAGCGAGGAACCCGGTGGTAGCTACAGAGTGATTGGCACAATCAGTAATGTGCAGATCACAGGAACAACCACCGGTACTAACGGAGAATTCCGTTCAACTGAGTCAGTAGTTTCAAATGATTTAACTTTAACCAACATCACGGAGTTCAACATTGGTGAAGACCTGGATAACAGCACAGTATTTCCGGGCGTGAGTGAACGCGCTGCACCTTCAGGGAACGTCCCCGTTATTTTCACCACGCAAACATCCGGTGTGTTCTGGTTCACGGATCGCTTTAATGGACAATTGCCGGATGGAACGACAGTGCAATTGTCATCTGCTGCTGCTACCGGTTGTCAGCTGACCTCGGTTGGTGGTCGTACTGTAACCACTGACACCTCTGCTGCGTTCACGGTCGGCACCGAGGTTGACTTTGCGCTTGGCTTCTCCGTCGAACTAGGTGGCGGCGGTGCAGGTGCAATCTTCGCAACGGTAACAACACCAGCCGGCAACCAGACGCCAGATTCTATTAGCTGTAACCTGTTGGACTAGTTTGCTCCGTGCTGCAGTCCTTGCAGGGCTGCAGCGTGAACTTCTTCCGGTAGCGGATTAGCGCTCGCGGCGCCCTCACGCTGATAGCCTTCCGACGCGCGATTTCCAAAGCCACCGGACAATTTCACTTAGAACCTGAACCCAACTTCGGGCATAATCCTCACTGTATCCAGTCAAACCTCATCAAGTATTATTTATGCTTCTCACTATAGAGAAAGTGCTCATTTTAAAATCCGTCTCTATCTTCTCTTCCGTTCCCGAGGGACAGCTGGTCGATCTTGCGACAATTGTAGAATCTGTGGAATACGAAGCCGGTGAAATCATCATGACCCAGGGCGACCTAGGCACCAGCATGTATATAGTGGCATATGGCCGCGTTCGAATCTTTAAGGGCGATAAGGACCTGGGCGAACACGGCACACGTGCCGTATTCGGGGAACTGGCCGCCCTTGACCCGGAGCCAAGAGCCGCGTCCGTACAGGCGCTTGAGGACTGCACTCTGCTCAGGCTCGATGGAGAATCCCTGTATGACCTGATGTCTGAAAACAAGGAAGTGACCCGAGGAATTGTGCGCGTTCTTTGTGACTATACCCGCCAAAACCTCGCCCGCAGCAAAAGCTAGCACCGTGATCAGGTTTCTTGCGTTCGTTTCATTGTTACTGGGACTTGTCGCGGCAGCTACCTTCTTCCTCCTGGAAAACCCGGACCGCTTCAAGAACCAGATATCACAAGGCATTGAATCAGCCACAGGCTACGAAGTCACTGTTAAAGGCGAACTGTCATGGCGATACTGGCCGCCAATCGCAATCAATGCTGAGCAGATACAGCTCGGCACCCCCGGTGAAGCACCCTTCATCAAACTGGACCAGGTATCTGTTGATATCGACCTGATGCCGCTCATCACGCAACAACGGATCATCGACGTCAATGAAATAGCCATCACAGGCGGCAGGGTTTCACTGCTGGTCGATGGGAGCGGCAAAGCTAACTGGGAGCTGACCACCACAGATACACCGCTGTCGCCTGGCGATTCCGGTCCAACTGAAATCGCCCAGACATCCACGTTGCAACGGTTCTGGGTAGAAAATCTGGAGGTCAGCTATATCGATGAACAAGCCGACCTGGACTACCTTGTGGTGTTGACAAAGCTTACCACCAGCGCACTCACTTCGGACCGGCCATTTGATATTTCCGTGATCGTGAAAATTCAGGATAACCTCGAGAACCTGAAGGCATCGATTGAGTCCACAGGGCAGTTGCAGTATCACGCGTCCAACGATCAGTTCGGCTTTGATGACCTTATTACAACCATAAAACTGGTCGTTGACGACGAACCCTATCCCGAAATAAACCTGGCCAGTAAAGGGCAATGGCGACCTTCACAAGAATCCATTGTATTAACGCGAAACGATATCCGCGTGAGTTCGGCCAATATCGCTTCTTCGGGTGTGATCAACCTCGGCGGTGCTACACCCAGGTACGACGGCGTAGTCAATCTGCAAACTGCGGACCCGACGCAACTATCCCGGGATTTCGACATGGAACTTTCCGTCAAATTCCTGCAGTTCACCGCAGATGTTGCGATAGACCCAACCCTCATTCACATGCGCTCACTCGAAGGTGAATTCGACGAGTCAAAGTTCAAGGGAACGGCGACGCTTGAATTGTCGCCCATTAACGCAATCACAGCTGACCTTCGAATAGACAAGCTGGATACCACCGATTATCTGTCAGATTCACCAGGTGCTGATACTAAAGGCGCAACCAACGCTGCCACTAAATCAGATGTGCCGATAGACAGCGCCCTGATTCCCGTGGGATTGCTGCGGCACACACACCTTAAAACCATCATCCGAATAGACTCAGTGATTGTTGATGGCGGGGAACTGCGTCACGCAAAAGTGGAGCTGCGAAATGACCGTAAGGTGCTTGATCTCATCGCAAATGCATCCGGCTACAAGGGGAGGATCGTTCTTAGCGCCAACACACAATTGACCGGGGAAATATCGACGGAAATCAAGCTCACCCTGGATCGACTTGATATCCCCAAACTCGTTGAGGTCGAGGGCATCACGGGAACACTGACCGCCAACTCTGACGTCAAATTTGATGGCAGCATGTTGAGCCAGCTGGAGAGAACGCTGGTCGGAAAATCAACTTTCGTCATCAAGGACGGAACACTTGACGTACGTCCACTCAAATCCGTCGCAGCAACGATTGATTCAATCACGGGAAAAACATCTTCCATCAGCGAGTGGCCTGACATCATGCCTTTTGACAGCATGACTGGGGACCACGTCTTCACAGATGGTATTGAAACGGGCCAGGTTTTCAACGCCTCTTTGGAAAACATTTCCATCACTGCTCTCGGCGGAATCAGCCTACAGGCGGAAACATTGAACTACGATGTCACCACCACGCTAAAGAAAACTGAGGCAGGGAAATTTGAAGTCAGCGATCAGCTATCAGGTATCCGCTGGCCACTGATCTGTTCTGGCAAATTTTCGGATTCACCGGCTGACCTTTGCCTTGGAAAAGGTGGCGTCATTAGCCAACTTGTCACTGAAATCGTCAAACAGGACCTTCAGCGCCGTGGCAGTAAAAAAATAGAAGAGCTGATCAACGACAACCTACCGGACGAGTACAAAGACATCACCACAGGTCTATTCAAAAACCTGTTTAAGAAGAAGTGACCAGCTTCGCCAAACAATTGCTCGACTGGTTCGATCAACATGGCCGAAAATCACTTCCCTGGCAGACCGACAAGACGCCTTACCGGGTCTGGGTTTCCGAGATCATGTTGCAGCAGACCCAGGTTGCGACGGTGATCCCTTATTTCAAAAAATTCCTGCACCGTTTTCCTTCGGTCGATGAACTTGCTGCGGCTACCGAAGACGAGGTTCTGCATCTTTGGACCGGCCTTGGGTACTATGCGCGCGCGCGCAACCTGCACATCTCGGCAAAAAAAGTAATGGCGGAGCATAACGGCGAGTTCCCAGCCACCGTGGATGAGCTGCTGACATTGCCGGGCATCGGCCGCTCCACCGCCGGCGCCATCGCCGCTATTTGTCACGACACACACGCGGCAATTTTGGATGGGAATGTAAAAAGAGTACTGGCGCGGCACTTCACTATCGACGGGTGGCCAGGGGAAACTGAGATACAAAAGTTATTGTGGAAGAAAGCAGAATCCCTGACACCGCATGATCGCATTGCTGATTACACGCAGGCAATCATGGACCTGGGCGCCACCGTCTGCATGCGCTCCTCGCCTGATTGCCCAGCATGCCCTTACTTCAAAAGTTGTCACGCCAGGATCAACGGCACCATTGACCAGTATCCAGGTAAGAAACCAAAGAAAGTGATGCCCGTGAAAAGTACGGTTATGCTGATCGTGGAACTCAACGGCGAAGTGCTGCTAAAAAAACGCCCATCGAAGGGTCTTTGGGGCGGATTGTGGAGTTTTCCGGAATGCGAATCCGTCGAAGCAATTGATTCGCTGCTCCAATCATTAAATCTTGAAGAACTGGAACGAACACGATTGCCAGAATTCAGGCACACTTTTACCCACTATCATCTGGATATAGAACCGATCCGGGTCACTATTCGCGAAACCAACCGCATTGCTGAACCCGGCGCGGAAATCTGGTTCAACGTAACGACACCCCAGTCAGTTGGACTGACAAAACCTGTCACCAAAATATTGGCTGAACTGCCAGCTAACCGGGTCCGGTAAGATTTGAAGACTATTTTTGGTTGCTCCAATAATCCGATAAACTGCGCCTCCCAGTGATCGAGAATTAACATGACGCGCACAGTACTCTGCACAAGACTAAAAGAAGAACTCCCAGGCCTGGACGCACCGCCATTCCCAGGCCCCAGGGGTCAAGAGATCTTCGAGACGGTCTCGGCCAAAGCCTGGCAGGAATGGTCAGACCTACAAACCATGCTGATCAATGAAAAGCACCTCAACATGATGGATAAGGAAGCCCGAAAATACCTCAACGAACAAAGAGATATATTCCTGAGCAGCGGTGAGGTCGATCGGGCAGCAGGGTACGTCCCAAAAGCCTGAATGAGGAACCCGCTAATTATCTGTCACTTGCCCCTCTGAAAAGCGCGTTTTACTTGACTCCGATGACCTCTTTCGCTTTAATCACGCCCTTCTTAGCAGCAGTCATTTCGACCAATGCGGAGAACACACCGTATACGTCACTTTGACCAAGCAGCGGGAGTGGAGAGACCTACATCTCCGCATTAACCTTAATTATGGCCGGATAGCTCAGTCGGTAGAGCAGGGGATTGAAAATCCCCGTGTCCCTGGTTCGATTCCAGGTCCGGCCACCATTTCTAAAGGGCTGAGGCCAACCCACGGCGACTTAAACATTACCGCCTGTAGAATGTAACTACTTGTGTAAGCAGATTTGTTTCGTTTTTCGGATTCAACCTAACTGTTTTGGATGTTGTTAGGAATCACCAGAATCTCTTCCTAAAAAACCGACTACCATCCTATCCATTCTGACCAACACCCACCCCCGGGGTACCCCCCACTCGCCTTTGGGACTCTTACGACCTATGTATTACCAATCTGAACGAGTGATTAGTAGGTTTTGAAAAATATTTTTCAAAATTCGAATGGCTACCCTATTCGACTGAGGTTCTGTAATGAAGCCAGTTACCACATTGATCAATGTAGCAGGTTGAATGGATAAGAATGGCGTCTGTAAGACAGTAGATCATTGGCTATTCGGACATTGACTATCCTCAACCGCAAAACTGCTCAACAGACTTCTTTTCGCAAAAAAAACCAATCAGGATACTTTTGAAATCTCGGAAAACACTATTTAAAATAACTATTCACGGCATGATGTTCCTCTAATGATCATCAACAATCGCAACCTCGCTGGCACCTATGTCTTTCCATACGAAGCAGATGCGTGAACAAACCAGGTAGTACTTGGATGTTTAAACTGAATGCGACTTAAACCGATCTTCAAAGAGTGTGCGGGTTCGTTTGTACCGATAGTTAAAGTGCCTCACGTAGTGGCGCACGTTGTGCCTCACATAGTACCGAGCCTATTGCATGCATCGCGATATCGCACGTTCTTGTGTCGGCGTCATGTGTAAATGGACATGATGGATCATGAACACCCACCCATGAATCAGGACCCCATACTTTCGGGCACCTTCATCTAACAAGTTTGCATAGGCCGCAATGTCTTCATCTGAGGCGAAGCACATTTGTTTGTTGTTACCTCGCTGGATAACGTGCGCTGGCATGCCTACAGGCAGATATCTGGTTCTTCTTGGCATTGACCAGCAAAACCTGAGTCACCTAATCGCACTAAGTTTCCCTATATCCACGTTGGTGAAATGTGGTCTGACTACATATCTCTGCGCCATTGCCTCTGTTTGAGGTAGGAGGAGAATGTAAATTTTACTTCGACCCCAAATTATTTGCTTCGACCCCAAATAATTTGAATAGAACATTTGGCAGCGTACCCAATCCTAATTTCCCATTTGCACCTCCGCATCTTCACCAAGCGCTGCTGCTCGTTCCAGGCGGCTGGCTTCATCTTTTGGTAAATGACGTTGCGCCATAATCAAGAAAAAGAGTGCCGGTACCAGGCAGAGAATGGCAAGCGCAATGGCACCTCGCAGAGAAGTCGCATCATCCATACCGGTGTTTCCCAGCATGACCGAAATTTGACCGATCACATAAGGGCCGAGCGCCAAGCCTATGAACGTATTCAGCAAAATGTAGTAGGCACCAGCGACCGCGCGCATTCGCGGCATAACAAGGTCGGCTGCAGTACTGGGCGGGACCCCGCCCGCGCAGGCTGAGAACGCGGTTAAGAAAAAGTTAATAATGTAGACGGCAACCAAGCTATCGGTATAAAGAAGCCACAACAACAACGGTACCTTTCCAGCAATAACGACGTAACCGAGTACAATGCGTCCACTAGGAAAAAGCGTCTTTAATTTGTCAGCGAGCATGCCGCCACTGGTAATACCCACAAAACCACCTAGCGCTGCACCAATGCCAATGTACAACCCAACTTCCGCGACGCCCACATCATGCACGCGAAGTATCAATGGTGGGATCCAAAAACCCGCACCGTAGCCTATAAAGGCCATCGACGGAAAAGCCAGCATGGTGTAAATGAACGCTTTTGACCCGAACATCATGTTGTAGGTGGCTGGGTCACGTATTTTTAGCGATTGCGCCCAAGTGAACGTCACCCACACTCCGAAACCCGTGGTTACCCACTGAGCAACACTGCCCGTGAGCCAGATCAAACCCCAGGCGCCTAAGGCAAAGACTGATGCCATAAGCAGGTTTTTTCGAAGCACCGCAGGGTGTGACCGCAAGCCTATGAGATTGAACGGTGGCACCACAGCCAGGAGTTCCTGGCCTAATAAGCGGAATGGATGAGGGTGCTTTGGCGCGACCAAACCTTCGCTGATGCCACGCACTGGCTCGCGCAACGTCCGCACCCATATGGCCATAATCAGCCCAGGAATGCCTACGGCCATAAACGCCACTTGCCAACCTTTCAGGCCATACGGCGCGTTGGTGGGGTACGCTTGCGCCCACGCTTCCAGAATGTAGCCGCCGAGAAATATGCCAATACCTGCACCGATGTAAACACCAGCGGCATATATTGCAATCACGGTTGCGCGTAACCGAGGCGGAAAGTAATCCGAGAGCATCGAGTAGGCTGCCGGTGAAGCGCTAGCCTCGCCAATGCCTACACCGATACGGCATAGGGCTAACACACCGAAGGAGCGTGCGAGGCCAGATGCCGCCGTCATAAAACTCCAAAAACCTAAACCCACGGAGACTAAGCTGCGTCGCGACCAAACATCGGCAAAACGTGCCAGGGGAATACCGAAGACGGCATAGAAAACGGCAAACACCGTACCGTATAAAAAACCCATTTGGGCATCATTGATTGCCAGATCAGCTTTGATGTCTTCGGCCAGGATCGAAAGTATGTTGCGGTCGATAAAGTTGAAGATGTAAACCAGAAACAGTACAAAGAGCACGTAGTTAGCATATGCACCGCCGCTCTGCGGTTCTTTTGCTGAACTCACGTGTTGCCTTTCGATTGCTTACCTTGAATCATCGCCTCACCCCTTGTGTTTCCAGCACGAGTCTAACAGCAACCTAAAAAACATTTAGCTTGATTTTAAGTCAATCTGTCACAGTTAGTATTTCGTGATTATCAACGCCAATTCACACGTGAACTTTCTCTGCTCGCGATTATTCAACATGAGCGGCCGGACCCAAACCCTGGCGAGACAAGTGTATCGGATCGCGAGAACTGGAATCATGATCTGCTGCTGCCCTATCGCATCAATCCCTGGGCAGCAGTGTATCAACCGCAAAACTGCTCAACAGACTTCTTTTCGCAAAAACAACCAATCAGGATACTTTTGAAATCTCGGAAAACACTATTTGAAATACCTATTCACCCACATCTTACTTCGACGGGTCGTATCCAAATGGTTCACACCTACAGGCGTGCAGGAGTTCCGTTCCGCGGTTGTCGATCTTGTAGAGCAACTAATTGCCCCGATCAGTGCACGCGGCGGTGGCAACTTTGCAAGCGAGGTTGCAGATCGCATTCCGGCACAGGTCTTCTGCTGGATGATGGGAGCGCCCGTGTCACGCGCCGACGAGATCTTCACCCTTTCGAATACACTCCAGGGCTACTTCAACGGCGACCCGGGCAGTTTGGAAGCCTTAGCGAGTAGCGCCCAGGCTATGAATTCATTCGCCGACGATATGATCGCTTTGAAGCGCGCAACGCCAGCGGACGACTTGATGTCCATTTTGGTAAGCGCGAGCGACCAGGGAATCATCGAGCCTGAGGACCTCCGCGCAATCACACAGGAGCTTCTCACAGCCTCGTCGGACACAACCGCTCTTTCCGCTTGTCGGGTCATCGCGCAATTGGCCTCAAGACCTTCGGACTGGGCCCGCTTGCGATCCGACACTGATTCCCGCAGCAATCGAGGAGTGTCTTCGCTTCGATACCATCCTCGACGTCGACATACACTCCAGCAAGGTACCCACGGTCATCCAGGGCGTCGATATCCCGGGCGGGACGATCGCCTGGCTAGGCCTACTGGCAGCTAACTACGATCCGGCGTGTACAATGAACCCAAAAAGTTCGATATCACTCGCCAGCATGCACGTCCGCAGCTCAATTTTGGCCGAGGCGGTCACTTCTGTATTGGAGCCGCGCTTGCTCGCATGGAGCTCGAAGCTCTGGTTTCGGTGTTGACATAAGCCTGGCAGCGCATCGAACTCGAAGGCGTGCACTGGCAAGAGGCACAGCTATCCGCCCCCTGCTCATCGCGGTGAAGCCTGAGAAGCAAACTTCTCAGGTAGCTTCCGCCGTGAATCCACAAGGGGTACCTGGTGGCTATGGAGGCAAGAGGAAATTGGAGGCTGGTTAGCTCAAGACTCCCACCACCGCCAAACAGTCTTGGTACAACCCTCGGTTTGTTGGGAATTGTCGCTGTAGCCCGTAACAAGCGGGCTACATTCCGGGCGTGGTAAATTCTGGACTGAATGACATTCAACCAACAATAGCCCCGAGACTACAGAGCATTGAATCCCACATTGAAGATCGCAGTGCCAACGATCACGGCGACGACACCTAGTAGACGCCAACCAAACAGATTGGTATCTGTTTCCTTCGGCATTAGAGACTCAACGAGTCCCATGTAGGCTTGCGGAAAAATCACTAACACGAGAATCGTTATCATTAAAATGAAAATGCCGAAGACCAACAGGAATCCTGCGAGATCACTATTCTCAGTGAGCCCAGCCCAGATCATTGGTATTTCGAGCGTTGTTATCACGCCACCCAGCAACCGAGTTCTGGTCTCTGTATAAAATACAAACCTCAATGCAGCTAGCGCCTTGCGGGGCGTGAAAATTAGGGGGGCGCGCGTAGCGACCATCAACGCGCCCAAAAACATGGTCACTATTCCGGCTGTGCTCATGATTAATTCCTCCAGGTTCCCTATTTGATATACGTCGATATATTGTGAATCAGGGGCCGAGTCAGATTGAGACTTACCAAAATTCTTTGATGTGACGACTTTTTCACCAGATAAAGTCCCTGTTATAGAAGTAGGGCAACTGACTATATATAGGTGCAACGCTTGATTGGTGACTACTGGATCGCATAGTTCAACAAGTTTCCCTGTATTTTCCCAGGTTAACAGGGAAAATCTTGGAGACCGGTTAGCTGAAGACTGCCACCACCGCCAATCAACGCGGAAGATAGGTATTTTAAAGCACATCTTTTCCAGATTGGTAAAGTATCTTGAAAAGTATCTTGAAAAGTATCTTGAAAAGTATCTTGAAAAGTATCTTGAAAAGTATCTT
>DTZW01000366.1:10315-13493 GCA_012961165.1 Gammaproteobacteria bacterium
CCCGGAGCGAATGGTCAATGTCTGACTGCTCACTAATCTACTGGCCTACAGACGGTAGGGTTGATCACTGATCAGGTTTTCTGACCATGCTGGGGACTTTTACCGGCTAGCTGAAGGGTGCTGGTTTAAGGTTGACTTGCGGTAGCAGTATTAATCGGTGGTGGAAGGGTGCTGGGATATTTATGAAGTTATTATCATTTTACAAAATAAGACGTTCAATATTTAACCTAACATTTAAGAATATTCGCCAGCTTTCTATGGTTAATCTGATCAAAAAAGCGAAAAAATGATATCAATGGATAGGCGTCTTAATACACTCGGCACTGTTTTTATAACTCGCACCACAACAATTTTTCAAATCATTGACCGCTTTATCATAGGTCACCCGCCACTGGCGCTCGCTCCACATATTGTCAGGCGGCATCCAATGTGAACCGGGATAAGTAGACGCCCAATGGTCGGCATTTTCCACATAGCCGGTACCCGTCACCTGCTCCAGACCGTGACCACAGGTAAACGTATTGCCTATCCGGTGGCAGCCTGTGCAGGTATTACCGCGCGTGCTTACACTCACCAGCGGGTTCCACTGCTTAAAAGGACCAATATCAAAAAAATACTTTCCCAGAGGATCAGCTGGAACATTGTCTATGACCTGCGCAATATACGGCGAATAATAAAACGGATCATTATCGTGGCAGTTGCCACACCCTGCCGCCAGAACTTTTTCAAGCGGTTGCCAGTACGCCGCACCTTCTACCGAGTCCGGCGACGGCACGTCGTGGCCGTCCAGGGTTGAATCAATGGCACACTCAGGTGGCGTCGCCTGAAAAAAACAGGTCGCGCCATTGCTGACACTGTGGGCGATAAGATCCACCTCATCATATTCGTGGGAAAGCTTAGCGCGAATAAACTTCATGCGAAACAGTGCGACGATTTGCGCTTGCTCATCGTCGCGTAACAACTGCACTTTTGAATAGGGTATACATTGCCCCTGCCCGCAGGTTTCTGGCAACATCGAAGGTTTATCGCAATTCATTTCGGCAACATAGCGTCGCGGTTTTTTGCCGTCTACCGTCATCGGGATTGGCACGGCTTTACGGGAATCGAGCTGTGGAATATCGCCGATCAATTCGCGGCAGATCCGGGTATATTCAGCGAGATCCATCGTCTGGGCTGTGGTCCCCGATGCCCATGAAGCAGCGCCGTACATCGACAGCAGGAAAAATAATAGCGTGTCTTTTCTCATTCCCCTGCTCCTTCTGCCAAACCAGTTCCCTCTTCCAAAACAGTTCCCGCATCTAAAATAGTCCCCGGCGTTTGTTCAATCACCTCCCGGATCGCCTGGTAATAACGCACATACCCCGTACACCGACAAATATGTTCACCGCAGGCATTCGCAATCGCGTCATCAATTTCTGCGCGCGGAATCGGACTGGCCATCAACCGCTCCAACAATCCGGTCGCCGCCATTAAAAAACCCGGCGTGCAGTAACCGCACTGAAAGGAAAAATGTTTTAGAAAAGCCTCCTGTAAAGCACTCAGTTGCCCACCTTCGCCCGCCAAACCCTCGACCGTTTCAATGGACTGGCCATCGACGGCGGTAACCGGAATCGAACAACTCAACATCGGCACCGCAGGCGCGGTTTCTGTGTTGCGCACCAGCACCGTACACGCGCGGCACACACCTATGCCGCAACAAAAACGCGTACCGGGCATATTAAGTTCATCGTGCAGGAAATCCACCAGCTTTTCTTCCGGCCAGACTTTGCGTTTAACCGCGTTGCCATTGACGACTAATTTGACCACAACCTCACTCATGACAAAGCCTCCAACACCCGTGCCGATGTGATGGGCAATTGATTAAAGTGTTTACCCGTTGCCGCCGCCACCGCATTGGCAATGGCCGGTGCAATGGGGCACAGCACCGCCTCCGCGATACCCCGCGCCGGTTCATTGGCATCGAGCGGTTCCAGTATTTCCAGAGTGATGCGATCGAGCGGCAAGTCGCCCGCCAATGGCACGTGGTAGCGATTTAAATTCCACTCGCCACTGCCCCCGCCGTCGGCACCGGGCGGCAGGTTTTCCAACAGGGCGTAGCCAACACCCATGGCGACACCCCCCTGGTATTGCCCCGAGACCAAATCGGGTTGATGAATTTTTCCAGCGTTGAGGTAACTGTGCACCGCCTCAATACCCACCTGCCCGGTACCGGGGTCCACCGTAACCGCGATCAAGGAACCCGATGGTGAAAATAAATTGCGGCCATAATTCGCGGCATTTTTGGGTGGCCGTTTAACATGGTCGCGTTGATAGCGAACATAACTGTCCTGCCGCGCTGAACGCGTGTTTAAACCATCGATGGCCCAGGAAAAAAAATTGTCTTCAACATGAAATTGCGCGTGAACCCAATCCCCTTCAAAACACGCGTGCACCATCGCCGCAACAATGCCGCCATGGTTATAAATTTCCCGCGCAATCTGCGACAGGGAAAGCGTTGCAAAACCCGTCAAACTCAACTGCTCGCCATCCCACACCACCGACGCCTTGGCCTCCAGCCCGGGATCGCGCTCCCACAATGCAATAGCCGAGGGCCAAATCGATGTGTCGAATAAAACCTGGCTGGCCTGGGTAACCGCGTGAAATTGTTGAAAGGCGGTAATGCAGGCGCTGGATGACATTGAGAATGCGGCGGTGTAATAGGGATTGCTCCAGGAATCAGTACTGCCCCCACGTCCCCGACCGGTTTTTGTCGGGGTGGTAGAAAGATCTAGCACATCGAAAATATTAACCTGCCCCATTTCAATTTCATCGGCATTTTTTCCCAGCATGGCTGCCGGAGCCATGGCCAGGGTTGTCGCGGAACCGTTGCCCATATCGACGGCATTGGTGCGAACCATAATTTTGCCGCTTTCCGACAGCGCGACATCCGCCATTACACCGTCTTTGCCCGTACCGTAGGCCTGGTTCGCGAGCGCAAAACCTACGCCGTAGAGTTTGCCCTCCAGCCGATAGTTTTTTCTTGTTAACTCGCGATTTTCCCAAAGTGGATTGCTGCGCGCGCGCTGGCATATTTCGTCAAAGCGCAAGGGCTGGGACACGGGCGCGCCAGTGACAATTTGGTCGCCTTCCTTTAACAAGTTGAGTTGTCGCAGGGCAATGCTATCCATTTTCAATTGGG
>DTZW01000367.1 GCA_012961165.1 Gammaproteobacteria bacterium
GCGATGAGCTCAAAATTGCAGCTGCAATTACAAGCGCGCCGGCGATGCCATAAATACTGTAACCCGTCTGAGATGCGACACCATAAGCACCCACCCAGAACATGAAGTTGATCATGTGTATGCCATTACCGCCTGTCCAACCAAAGAAATGACGTAACGCGAGCCACTTGTTTCGTCGATCGTAGTCGGTTTCAAGGTCTGGCAAGAGCGCGGTGGAAGGCACTTCAAAGAGCGTGGTGCCGGTTCGGATCAACAGCGCCAGGGCTAAGACATAGAAAAAAGTATTGTCTTCATTGAGTTCAATCACCGGATTGAACAACGCGTAAAAGGTTAGCGGCAAAACAAACAAAGAGGCGTACATAAACGGGTGACGACGGCCCAGGACACTGCTTGTTTTATCAGACCAATGCCCAAGCAGAAGGTCCGACACCGCATCCCAGATCATCGCGATCGCCAAGGCGAGCGAGGCAAGGTATCCCGGCAAGCCTAAAACCTGATTGGCGTAAATCAGTAGTAGATAACTGAAGGCATTGTTCTTAATACCATAAGCAATAGACGCGGAACCATAAAACCAAAACGTCGGGTTTTTCTCTAAGACCGGTGATGACATAGCTACCTCTTGTTATACGACTTGCCGATTCACGTGAACAGATTGATGCCGGACTGCGCCTTCAGCGGAGTCTGCACGTAACGATTCCGATACCAGTTCGCCCGACCGTCGCTGAGATGGATCCCATGGACCATTCCGTCGCCGAGGAACCAGTGCGGGCTGACACCTGTCTGCGGATTGGGACCGTTTCGCAGCAACCGTCCGTTCAAGTCCGTGGGGATCTCGCCGGTCACGACGAACTCGGTCTGGGTGAACTCTTCGCAGACTGGTGCGAAATTGTCGACGAGCCAGAAAGGCGCTCCTGATCGGCATCCATCTGATCGGTCATGGTTTCGGTCCTCCGGAGTGGTGAAGCGCTGACCTCCGAAGGGTCGCCTCGATAATTGTTGAGCACCACTATATATAGTGGTACTCAAGATACCAAGTGGACGCGCGGGCGGCGGATTCGACACGTCGCCATTGAACTCGACGACGCTTCCACCGCGACAACTAACGATCGTCGAAATCGTCTCGGTGTATTGGTTCACAGTCGAGAATACTTCGTGGGGTGTGCGGTTTCCCGCATACCGCGTATAGCTGCATAGATCGACGAAGAGCACCGTCACTTCGCGCTCGCCTGATTCAATTTCCTGCAATGTCTGCGGTTCAACTGAATATTCTTGGCTTAAGGGCCCTTATGGTTGACGCTCTTGTGCTGTGCCGCTACGTGCGGGCTTGCCAGCTAGCGGGTTCAAGCAGCTCTCTGAATGGCTAAATAGTTGCAATAAATGTTGACTCTATTCTCAGTCGGACGTTTAATTTAGACTGTTATACTGAAGTTAGCCGTTTGGAGAGGCCCCAGACAACATCCGGGAACTCGCGGCGCTGCCGGGGGTTTCGCAAAACTGATCGTTAAGGGATCTATGCCCGCATCGGCACGGACAGCCACCGATGGCGTATCGCCTCTCGAGCAAGCGATGGTCCGTGGCACTGTGGGTGAACAAGCTACCGGGCGAGGAGTACTTAGGTCCGTGCAACGTGGGCGCGCCGCGGACCTAAAATATTGTCGTGAGTTTTCGTTTCTAACGAATTTTGAAAAGGAGTGTTTTTGTGGAACTAGTTCAACAGTACCAGGGTGCGCTGCCGATACGTCAAGAGATTCATGAAACGCATGCGGCGGCAGCGGAACACTGGGCATCGCCCGGGACGTGGTGGACCGCGGAGGAACGCGTTGCAATTGTTGCCGAAGTCCGGCGGGCGTGGGATGCCGATCCGATACCGCCCTGGACGACCCCTTCAAGTGTTTCCGGTCTGATTCCCGCTGATCACATGCTGCCATCAGCAGCAATCGATGTGATCTGGCGCTTGACCAATCATGTCACTACGCTTACTCAGAGTTGGTATGAATCGTATGTTCCAGCGCGATTATCGCCAGCGCGGTATGTCGAAATCGTTGCCATGGTGGCGCAGATTACGCTGACGGATCGCTTTGCAGATGCCCTTGCACTCGATCGAATTGCGCTGCCGCCACCGGGCGCAGGAGAACCCTCTCAGGCACTTCCGCAGAATGCAGAAGTGAGCACGCATTGGGTACCAACGGCGCCAATTGTCGATGGCTCGTGGAATCCAGCAACGCCCAGTGACGTACCTAATGTGCGTAAAGCGCTGAGTCTAGTAGCTGCGGAACGGATTATGCAGTGGACGCTAATCGATGCACACTACGTTGCCGGCGGAGCACTGGCAGACGACTTTGGGCAGGATCACTGGTCGCTGCAGCGGTCTCAAATCGAGTTGTTGGGAACACGGACCTCGATCGTCAACGACTGCTACTACTGAGCCGCTAGTCACGCGGTCCTGCTCGGTCGGAGTGGGCAAATATCAGGTAGCGAGATTTCCATGGGCCTTGTAAAAGAATTGGGTGAAGACGATGGTGGCGTCGAGCATGGCGCCTTGTTGGCCAGGTTGTGTGACGCCGTTGCCGGAAAAGATGCGGCAGCAATGGCTGCGATACGCGAGGAGGTCTTGAGCGCAATGGGGCCGGACCAATTGGTCGATGCAGTGGGTGTCAGCGCGATGTTCCACATGATGAATCGGGTTGCTAATGCAACTGGAACACCACTCGATGCAATCATGCGTGAGGCTGCACCAAAAGTCGAAGAATCCATCGGTGCCGCCGGGTTTCTGAGCAGAGAAGTCACGTCCCCGGAGGGACCAGCTTAAACGCCACTCGACCACTTTCCACTTTCCACTTTTCACTTTTCACGTTCATTTGGGCGTCGGTAGGACATCACCTATCGATCGCCTTCCTGCCTCGCCATCAGGCCTCGCCATCAACCCTCGATTACTATATTCTACGCGACTCAGTTAGCCGCTTGTATAGTCTTCATTATCCCGTCCTTAAGGTGTGTGCGATTGTGGTGATCACCGTATTTTTGCTGTGTGTGTTCGTTGCAACCTATGTTCAGACCGTCACGGGGTTTGCGATGGGTATGATCATTCTGGCAGTGATTGGTGGGCTGCGGCTGATGGATATCCCGACACTGACAGCGGTCGCGAGCTTGTTGTCGCTTGCTAACGTTGTGCTGGCGCTGCGCTCAACGGCTGGTCACATTCAATGGAATCTATATCTTTGGCTGTCACTTGGCCAACTACCCGGGATCGCATTCGGCGTATGGTGTATTACCTATTTGGACGGAGAAGCTCGATGGTTGGCTGAGCTGCTGCTGGGATCATTTATCACGCTCGGTAGCCTGTCCATGATGCTTCGGCCCCATTCCAAGTCTGCTGTTTCACCCTGGTACAGCAGCGTGGGTGCCGGCATTGTGGGTGGCATTGTTGGAGGTATGTTCTCAGCGTCCGGGCCGGTATTGGGTTGGTTTAACTATCGGCAGCCATTGCCTTTGAATGCGATCCGGGCCACGCTGTTTGCCAGTTTTGCACTAACCACGTTACTTCGAACGGTTGTGGTTGGCGGTCAAGGGGGGCTAACGTCCGATGTCTGGTTGTACAGCGCACTGGCGTTGCCACTGGTCGTGGCGGCGACCTGGTTGGGCAGGCACTTTCCACCGGCACTTCCCGAAGCGAGAATGAAACGTCTGGCATTTGGGTTATTGGTGATGATGGGGCTTTGGATCATCGTCTCGGCGCTCGTGATCGGACGTGATGGTTAGCGCGTGGCTGCCCGCTCCGGTGGTGTCCAGAGCCTGGCGAATAACACCCCAAGAACCAGGACGGCAACAAAGTACACCGTAGGCAATACCGCGACATCCGTTCGCTCAAGGATGCTGGTTGCCACGAGAAAGGCTACCGCCAGATTCCGGATGGAACTTTCCAGCGCGATGGTAGCGCAAGCAGAGGTCGGCAAACCTACCCAGGCCGCGACCCCATACCCGGCCCCGAGGGTTGCGCCGCACAGCCCCAGAGACCAGGCCAGTGCCGGGAGCAAATGCCCACTCACAAGGTCCCACTGTTCCGCGAGGATCACCGCCACGACAACGTACACCGCAAGCTGCATCAACCGCTGAAACCTGCTTTTGTATCGAATGGCCGAGCTCGGAAAAGCTTGTCGCCACCACCCCCCCAGGGCGGTAGGGACGACGATGAGTATTAGTAACTGAAGCAAGGTTGTACCTACCGGAACTTCAATGCCGACGGCCCCCTCCGGTAGGAACAGGGCAAAGCCCCAAAAGAACAGCGGGATCGTCAGAAACGACAGTACTGTCGAGATCGTTGTTAGAATCACAGACAGCGCAAGATCTGCACGGGCCATGAGCACCAGAACATTCGAAAAGCCACCGCTAGGGCACGCGGCGATGAGGAGAGTACCCACCAACAGAGCGTCATCGACTGGCAAGTTGAAAAGCACGATGACGCCGACAAGTGAGAGTGCAATGCAAGGAAATGCAAACGTGTGGATCAATGTACCGAGGAGCGGCAACCGAGGTTGGCGAAGGACGGTAGCAAATTGTGAGGCTTCCAGGTCCAATCCCACCGACACCATGGTAAAAAACACCACAAGGGGCAACACCATTTCCTGGACGCTAATTTCCATCAGTTGTACCTCTCATGAGCGCCACTAGGCGCTTGCCGGAATAAACCGGTGTTCTTGAAACGCGGGTAACGCATTCAAGCGTGCAGACAAAGCAGGTAGTGCGACGCGCGCTGTTTCTGCGAGTCGCGGCAAGTCGATGATCTGCATAAAATCATAGAGGACGACCGCGTAGATGTCGGCCAGGGTCATGGCATCGCCGTGCAACCAGTTGCGCTCCCCTAGCGCCGATTCCAGCGCTGCCAGACCTCCGCGCGCTTGATCAAACAAGCGATCGAGCCAGGGACCATGGATAAGCTCGCGGGGGCGCTGAAACCGCTCGTAAGAACTCGCCACGCCTTTTTCCATAGCGCCGGTGGCAATGGCGCATAGATACTGCACGCGGCGGCGATCATGGCCCATGGCTGGCAGCAGGGCCTGTGTGGGATCTCCGACTTCCAGGATGTGATCAATGATCGCGGCGCTGTCGATAAGGGTTTCGCCGTCTTCTAGAATCAACACCGGAACACGGCCAAGTGGTGTGTGTGGCGCGAGTTGAGCGCCGTCTTCGATGGCAGCCAGCACCTGACGCTCGAACGGGACGTTCACCGTCGCCATCACAATAGCGGTCCGGCGCACAAAGGGTGAGAGATCTCGACCAATTAACAACATAGCAGGCCCTCCTGGCACTACATTGCCCCCAATGCAATGTGCCGGGAGAGCGAGCAGGCGCCGTGGCTGAAATAGAGCTTCATGGTGGATGTGACTCTAGCATTCATGGCGTAGAGCGTGCGTAAGTGGTGATCGCTTGTTTGGCCGTGTCGCCGCGCAGTTGCGGCATCACCTCGGCCGCGAACAACCGCAGTGAATCCATCACCACCGGCCATGGCTGGCCACCATAGTCGCCCTGGTAGATGAAGCGGTCACAACCGGATAACTCAATCTGACGGCTGATGCGATCTGTCACCTCTTGTGGGCTCCCCACCGCGATCGCACTGGTCGCCTTCTCTAGCTCCATAATTCGTGGCGGCAACTCCACGTCCTTGGCGTTCATGCGAAAACGCTTGGCAAACACCCAGCGCTGAAAATCGAATTGATATTTCTTTAAATGATTAAAGGCGGCCTGTGACGTTACCGCGCAATGGACGTGAGAGAGAATAGTGATCATCGGGTCATGCCGGTGGCCGCATTCTGACCAAATCGCGCGATAGTGATCACACATATTGGCCAGCACATCGTTATCGACCGCCAGCGTCGTGATGACGACACCGATACCCAATCGTGCAGGGAGTTCAACGGACTCAAGGCTACCTGCCGCAACGTAAATGGGCGGGTGTGGCGTTTGAATGGGCCGAGGCTCAAGCGTCACTCCCTCCAGCGGGGCGCGGAACTGTCCTTGCCAATACACGTCGCGTTCCGTCCACAATTTGATTAGCAATTCCAGGCCTTCGGTCTGCATGTCTGATGCGTTTTTTGCCTCTTGATCGAATTGTCGATACACGCCTGGTTCCACGCCTTTACCCACCCACACCTCGGCGCGGCCACCGGACAGTACATCAAGCGTGGCAAAGTCTTCAGCAATCCGTACGGCATCATGATGGGGTAAAAGCGTCACCCCACTGGCCAGTCGCACTTGGCTGGTTTGAGCGGCCACCCAGGTCAGGAACATTTGTGGCACGGCCATGATGAAATCACTGAAGTGATGCTCGCCCGCCACCACGGTGTCAAAGCCCAATGGCTCTGCCGCAGAGAGATATTCCAAAATGTTGGCGTGGCGCTCCGCTTGACTGGTGCGAATGCCCGTTGTCGGATCCGCGCGGTGATCCCCAAGTGAACATAGTCCGATTTGCATGTCGCTTTCTCGAAATTAGCCATTCGTAGAGTGACGGTATCATCAGCCAGATATATAGTAGGCGTCAAGTCTTAAATCAATAATTCGGCGGCTCGCTCGCCCAGGTGCATGACGTCTGTAGTAAATCCATCCATACCAACCCGACCGCTAATGACACATTAAGTGGCCGCGGGCGTCTTGTTGACACTGCCGGTCGCTGGCTGGCGCAACGGCCACCGTCTGCCATTTCCGCGCGCTTCTTGGCCAAAGAGGCGGGTGTGCACCCCACGTTCGTTGGACAATGCTTTACGCCCCTTTCCCTGCTGTTTGAGCAGGCGCATACCGCGTTAGCCGAACGGTTTATGGGTGACATCAGAGTTGATGACGTCTTGATGCAAGTCTGGACCGAACCGCTGGCGCTGGCGGGTCATTCGGATTACTGGCGGGCTCACGTCCACCTCATGCTGGATGACATCGACGTCCATCTTGCGCGCGATCACCCGGTGCAACACGTTCAGCGGGCCATCGCCCTGCACCATCCCCGCCAATCGTCGATCAAAGGGGCGGGGTTGGCCGCGGCCTGGTGGTCAATGCAAATCGGTGTGTTGGTATTCGAGCTGCCACTCAATCAAGGCTTTGGTGTAACCCCCGCCAACAAGGCTCGGGTGAAACGACAGGTACAAGCGGTGATTGATGCATTGATTCGTGGCAGAACTCCCCGATTGCAAAAAACGTCGATTGTGGCGGCGGCTGAGCAGCTACCACCATTCGGTCCGACCGAAGGCCGACAGGGTGCCGAACACGCATTGCTCAGGGCAGCGATGCAATTGTTTTGTGAACGCGTTGATGTCGGGGTTTCCGGGCGTGAACTGTCCAAACTGGCGGACGTCAACTATGGCTTGATTCATCACTATTTTGGGTCCAAAGAGGCGGTCTTCGATCAGGCCTTTCTGAGACTTCATGATCACTACGTCAAGGATATGATGAGCGTGCCCTCGTATGAGCGTAGCCAACGCCTGACGCAGCATGAGTCTTTTCTTCGTGGCTGGGCTGCGCGAGAATTATCGGGTTCGGCGTTGCCGTCCATTGAGCTGAAAGGCATGAGAGCCTTGCTCCAACAGCTCATCGAGAGGCGCGGCATTGATCGTCGCAATAGTATGGCCATGGCGGCGGCGCGTGCACAGAGCTATGCGGTAACGGCCATGTTGTTAGGTTGGACCTTGTGTCGTCCCTTATTATCGACGGTATTACAGACCGACGAGTCAACGTTACTAGGCTATCTATTAGCGATACAAGATCACGTTCTCAAAGAAAAATTTCAATAGGCTAACGTTTAGCGGAATGACATCTGTTTCCAATATGTGTCTTTGCGATAAATTTTTTCGTCGCGCACGGCATACAGATCCACAACATTCACGTGGAACGGTGCGCCGGATTGATCTAAACCTTTGGTGGTAAACGTTTGCAGCACGAGATCATTCGCGGGTCGTTCAACGAGATTGTCGTACTCAACATTCGACCAGTATTTTCGGCGCCACTGCAACTCCTCCATCATGGCATCCACCCCACTAAGCACTCGACCGGTGGGGGTTTGGTCAGCGGCGGCGCCGTAGTGCATATGCCACTCGAAATCTTCGGTGAGAATCGCTCTCAGCCCGTCGGCATCCGCGCTGCCATAGGCGCGTCTAAACTGCGTCATGATAGTGTTCACAGTCGTTTGATCCAGCATGGAAATATGAAAACCTGGTGTCGATTGGAAGGGAATATTCTACGCAATTAGCCGCTATCTACAAGTGGCTAAATACGCACCGCTCTCGCGGCCCAGTGAGCACTCCGTTTTGATCTGCTCAGTAAGCTATCGGCAATCTTTCGCGGCATTTTTTCCGCGAGAGCTTTTGCGCTTAAAGCGACAAGTTCAGTGTTCAGGTTTTTGGCATGATGCTGTATCTCGATTATCGGATCGACCGCAAACGATGCCGGGAAATCTCTAAGGAGCAAATAGGGCTTTGGGTTTATTCGTCCGTGGTAGCAAGCTCTAGAGAATACGAATGAGGTGATCAACAGGTCTGATGGACCAATAATCGCGACCCGATTGAACTATGTTGAACTATTTGGGTAAAACGCAGAAACTAGGGAAGGATTAGTTAACAGAAGGTAGACGCTATGAGAATAATTACAGCGATCTTGTTTACGCTGATAGCACCCATTGCATTGGCTTCAGGAGGTGGCGGGGGTATGAGCGCGCCAATGCCGCAACCGGAGAGCAAATCTCCGGCTCAATTGGCTGTTGATAGTTATAACCGAGGTATCAGAAATCGTGACAAGGCATGGAAATACCAGGCACAGGCGGCCAAGTCTGATAACCCAAAGAAAATTGCCAAATTTGAAAAAAAAGCACTAAAACAATTTAAGAATGCTGCGAAACGATTCAGGGCGGCCATCAAACATAATTCGAATCTGTACCAGGCGCACAGTTCCCTTGGTTACGCTTTGCGCAAAACAGGTGACTATACGGCCTCTCTGGCAGCTTACGACCGCGCTATCGCAATTAACCCTCGTTATGCCGAGGCGATTGAGTATCGCGGAGAAACCTATCTTGCATTGGGTGAACTGGATAAAACACGCGAGGCGTATTTGCAACTCGTGAAAATTGACCCAAAACTTGCAGGAGAATTGATGACTGCGATCCAGCATTGGCTGGATAGCTCACCGGAGACGGTAACTGGAGACAAATTACAATCATTCAAAGCCTGGGCAAGTGATCGTCTGGCGCTTGCTGAATATTTACCAAGCTCATCGTCAGCGGATCATTGGCGACAACCCTGATTCGATGCGGATTGGTAATACTGATTGGTATTGTCTGTAGCACATCGATTCAGGCTGAATTCGAATGGGCGCTTCGGGACGGCTTTCCGCCGCCGGGAATTTTGCCTCGCGAGGAAGCCGTAGAACTTGGCAGAGCGCTTTTTTTTGATCAGCGACTCTCCAAGAATAACAACATAGCCTGCGCTACCTGTCACCGACCAGAGCTTGCCTACACCGATGGCCTGGTAAAATCGTCAGGTTCGGACGGGGATCGGGTCAGCAGAAATTCAATGTCGCTGGTTAACGTGGCCTACAACAAAACTTTTGGCTGGGCTGATAACACGATTCATGACCTGGAATCACAGATGCATCGACCAATGTTTGGCAACGATCCGGTGGAGATAGGCGCGAGTACTGCAACACTCGACCGAATAATCGATGATGATAATTACCGACGACTGTTCGCCAACGCGTTTCCTGATCAACACAACCCGGTTAACTTCAACAATATTATTGCGGTTATTGCGGCTTTCGAGGTGACACTCATTTCCGATAGTTCACCCTTTGATCGTTGGTTACTGATGGATGAATCTCCATCAACCATCGCAGCGCGCGGCTTTCACCGTTTTGTATCATTAGGCTGTAGCAAGTGCCACGCGGGATTGCAGCTTCGAATTGAAGGCTACTTCAACACGGGGGTGCAAAGTACCGATGTTGGTCTGATGAAGGTCTCAGGCGATGAGCAGGATCGCGGCAAATTTAAAGTACCAAGCTTACGCAATATTAGTGTCACCGCGCCTTACATGCATAACGGTGAACTGCAGACACTTGAAGAAGTGCTTGATCACTATGCAAATGGGCCAAACCCGGAGTTAGATCTTCAAGGTTTTGAATTGACGAGAGCCGAGCGAGAAGAATTGCTGGCGTTTTTACGATTGTTGACAGACACCCGTTTTCTCGAGCTTCAACAGAATTCGAATCCAACAAATTGACCGTTAGGCTGGCCTAGGCTCACGAATAAAAAGATCGATCGATCATCAGCATGGGCAACACGCAGTTCGTCAATCAGATGGGTTATTCGGAAGTAGCGAACAGAGAAGCCGTATCGACAAGCCTGCGCACCGAGGGCACAACCCAGGCAGGTCTTGCCCCAACCTGTTGAACCAGTGATCAAGGTATTGTGGGGTTGGTGTATCCAGAGCTGGTCTGAGGATTGACTCAATGCTGGTCCGGGTTGGCGAGTTAATCAGCAGTGCGTGTTCGTTGAGCTATCTCTTCAGGCCAACGGGTGAAGCACCGAGTAATAGTGTTTGTCGTACTCAACGTCATGGTCAATGTGAACACGGGCCTGGTTGATCTCGACGAAGCAATAAGGTGAAGCGATAAGGTTGCCAGGACAAAGGGCCCATGATTAGCACTGCACGCTCTCCTGAAATTAACGCCCCTGGTCGGTAATTCAATACCTGCAGCCGAGGTAAACCATCGCTACGTTGATCCCTGAGTCACGCAGAGCATCACCACTCGCATCTCACGGTGCTCGCTTAACGCGTTTGCTGAAAGTGACTCTCAAGTGCCTGGATTCTTCATGGATGTCCGAACCATTTCTTCTTGAGCCGTCCAGGCTTCTGGCGATCGACACCAATGCTGTGCAACGGTGTCATACCAAGGCCAGTTTCCCATGTTGCCACTTTTGATAACGATACTGCGGTCCAGGCTCTGAACATTAAGCCAGTGCCTGAGTTGCCAATCACAGCGTGGTGAATGCGCAGGATGCGCAACCACCTGAATCCTGTCCAACGAAGGCCCAGGGAATTTCTGTAGGGCCGCCTGAATGACACCTTGGGTACTTAAATATGCGCCATCATTCAAAATCTGGCGATCTTGAATGATGGCTTCCATGATCAAACGATTCACTCGGATCCTTTGATATTGCGCCAGGCCATCGGGATAGTCCTTGAGCCCGGGCATCACACGCTCTTCCGTCGCCAAAGGCCCAAGTTTCGGGCGCTCAAGATTTTCAAGCGCGAGCCCGATGAACGACCGATAAAAATTCGATTCATTCAACAAATCATCGAGGCCCTTTTCAATATCCTGGTCCGATTCAGGCAAGTGCGCCAGCAAGGTCTTTGCAAAAGGCACTGAACTTACCGCCAAATAACCTCGAAGCTTTGCGCCGTTGACATCGCCCGGGGCAAATCTCGGGGGTGCAATTACCAAAAGATTCCCTAACTCCCGCCACGGTTCAAGCGCATTCGAAGACAAAACCTCAAGGGCCTCAGCAATTTCCCATTGCAGTGCCAATCCTGAGCTCACCGATATTCTGGCGCCCTTGATTTCCTGAAAAAGCCACTCAGCGAGCTTCAGATTATGAGGTCCTGCCGAGCCATCCGGCATTAAACTGAATGCGAATCCAATAACTAGCGCTCTTTGATCCATCTATCGCACTCTACTTCCAGTTTTCTGAGATCACGGATAGGCACCAAAGCTATATAGCAGCAGCGATCGCACTGGCATCCCGCTGCATCGCCTGCATCAAAGTGTCATTATAGCCGTTTAGGTAAAGTGCCTGCCTACCGCATCAAGAATAGCATCTTCAGTTTTCATCATTTTTTTAAATTGTGTGACCAAATGTCTCAACTCCCTGCGCGTTAGACCAACGCATACCTAACTATTAAAAAGAGTCCTTCATATTCGACATCGCTGAACCGACCCTCGCGCTTCTTGAGATAGAAGCGCTTGGTTCCTCTTCAATATAGCGCATCCAGGCCCGCGGTCTGGCATCGAGTGACCTGCCTTAGTGAAAGTTAGATGCAATAGGCGTTGGCCGGGCGGAAACAATTCGTTCTTCAGGTCCGGGACCGAGTTCTGCGCTTGGAAAACGTGAAAGTAGCAGACTGAAAATGGTTGCGATAGTGAGCAGTCCAACGGCGCCCATCAAGGCGAAGTCATAATCCCCGTAGGTGTCATAGATAAAACCGGCGATGGCTGGACTCAACCCTGCTCCGATGGTGAAGCCGCTATACAAAAAAGCATACAGGGTCGCGTAGTTACGCATACCAAAATACCTGGCGGTAAAGTAGCCAAGCAGGTCCACCTCAGCCCCCATAGCAAATCCCAGCGCGATAGCTGTGGCAAACGCCAATTGTCCACCGCCGAGCAGAAAGCTCAGGCAGCCAAGCGCCACCAGCGCGAAAATTGTGGCGGCCACCCAGGGGGCGAACAGGCGATCGATAGTAAAGCCAGTCACCAGTCTGCCGCCCATCACCGCTGCACCGATCAGGGCCCCGTAGGAACCAGCCTGTGCTGCAGTAAAACCCATATCAAGCAGCAGAGGGATAAAGGACACCAACAAACCGCTCACCGCCAGGGCCACCAGAAAAAAGATTCCGGCAAGGAGCCAGAAATTTTTATCTGTCATTGCAGTTCGAACGTCTACCCCGGTCGCAGCAGCCTCTCCAGTTGTCCCCGATGGCTCAGTCACCGGCGGCGCATCGCGAATCCAGTACCAGACAATCGGAATCGCCAGCAGCACGATTCCAGCCAGCACCTGGTATCCCGATCGCCAGCCGTTATCTGCGACCCACGGTGTTAGAAACATTGGCAGCAAGATGCCGGCAACGCCGGTACTGGACAGAGAAATACCAAGGGCCAAACCGCGATTTTGAACGAACCACGCCGTGACCGCCCGGGTAAAGGCGATGGGTGACGCGCCCACACCGACAATTGTGTAACCAACCACAATGACATAGTAGATCATCAACGAACCATTCATCTGCGACAGGGCGAAGACCCCCAGCGCATACAGCACCAGTGATACGGTCGTAATCTTACGCAGCCCGATTCGATCGATGGCCCGACCTATCAGCGGCGCAAATACAGTGATTGTCAGTACCGACAGGATCCCGGCGAATCCAATCTGGGCTCGTGTCCAGCCGAACTCTTGCTCCAGCGGCTTAATAAATACACCGGTGGAGTAATAGAGTAGCGACACCATCGACACACCGACGCCCAGAAACGATGCTGTTAGAACTCGCCAGCCGCGCCGAAACTCATAGGACATCGGGGGATTAGACATACTTGTCAGCCCTAAAGTGATCAACGAATTCTACACCATAGTTTCTCGAATTATTGAAGCTGGCAAGGGAGAAATCCCCTATCGACTCCGCGCCCACCACGATAAAGAGGCCGGAGTATAGTTCGAATCAAGCACGCCCT
>DTZW01000368.1 GCA_012961165.1 Gammaproteobacteria bacterium
GAACCCAGCCAGAGGGGAGCCCGGGATGTCAGGTCGGTCAGCAAACTATTAATTGGCAAGCCTGGCGCACCAATGACTTCAAGCGGTGTCGTTGTTCCGCGCCCTTCGCTCAGGGTGGTTCCCTCCAGTAGCACGGTCCCTGGGAAAATTCTGGCCATGTTGATGCTGGCGGCATTTGGGCTCGGGTTAATCCACGGGCGAGCGTTAGTGGGCCAGCCATAGCCAGGACCCTGCCCGGGGTTGTGGCCCGCCAACTTAATTATCGACAGGTCCAGTTCATGGGTCTGTTGGGTGGCAAACCATAAACCCAGTTCGCCGACAGTAAGTCCATGGCGAGTCGGCATTGGCGCACAACCTACAAAGCTCTGTTCGCCGGATTCAAGGTATAAGCCGTCGATGGGTCGACCGGCCGGGTTGGGCCGGTCCAGCACCCAAAGCTCTTTTCCAAGGCGACTGCAGGCTTCTGTGAAATAGAACAGCGTCGTGATGTACGTATAGATGCGGCATCCAATGTCCTGCAGGTCGAACAGGATGATGTCCAAATCATGCAGCATTTCATCTGTTGGATGCCGATATTCACCATAGAGGCTAATTACCGGCAGCTGATGAATCTGGTCAAGATAATCCTCAGATTCAATCATGTTGTCCTGCTTGTCACCCCGCATGCCGTGTTGCGGTCCGAAAGCGCGGACGATATTGCACCCCGCATCCATCAGGGCATCAATGCTATGCGTGTTTGCGCTGTTAATGGATGCAGGGTGGGCCACCAGCCCAACCCTTGCAGAACGAAGCCGTTTTAGCTTAGCTTCATCCTCAAGAAGTACATCTATACCGAACAGGAATGTCATAGCCAATACTATAAGTCATCAGTGGCAACAAGCACATGATGTACCCGATCGTGAAAATCAGGTGTCTCACCGTGCTCTGTTGAAAAATAACGAAGACTGCCGTCTTTGTGGGCTAGGATTGTGGCGGGCCCTAACAAGACAGGATTAGAAAGTCTGCCAATAAGGAAGGAAGCCGTAATGACGCCTGGGCTGTCAACCTGGAATTCGACCAGTTCAGTGTCAGGCTCTGTTTTCATACCCTCTCGATAGCTGGAGAACGAGTAACTATTCCAGGCACCACAGGGTGAGAGGTTAATTTCAAGGTAGGACGGATCATCTGGTGACGAGAGAAACAGTTCAAGGCAGGTGGATTTCCACAGTTCATCTTTTCTCTCGAGCGCGGTAAATTCCGGCCAGACCAAACCCCGGGTGACGGCGATTGAGTATCGAAGCCTAAGGTTATTCGCATTAATGTCGATATCCGCGGTAACAACCGCGTTACTGTTGAACTCTATTAGTGGAAATCTCATGTGGCCGTTTAGGTTATTCATCAGGTACGGTCAGCGATGTTAAGCTGCATTGTTTCGGCTTGAAAGTGCCATGGACAAAAAGTGTAGTGGCTTAAGAGTGCGGTGGTTGAGCAGCGCCCGGCTTGAAAGAATTATAAGGTGACCCCCAGGAAGTGAATATGTCTGAGTATGATTTTGATCTGTTTGTCATCGGTGTTGGCTCCGGTGGTGTTAGAGCCGCGCGCATGAGTGCCAATTACGGAGCGAGAGTGGCTACCGCTGAAGAAAAGTACATGGGGGGTACATGCGTGAACGTCGGATGTGTTCCAAAGAAGCTGTTCGTCTATGCGTCACATTATTCGGAAGATTACCAGCATGCGGAGGGGTTTGGCTGGGGTAACGCCAGGCCGGATTTCGATTGGCAGGTGCTGCTAAAAAACAAGAATACCGAGATATCACGACTCAATGGTCTCTACAAAGGCATGCTTGATAACGCCGGGGTAACCCATTTCGATGGCCGGGCTAGAATCAAGGATACACACCATATTGAGATTAATAATGAGGTTATTTCGTCCGACAAAATACTAATCGCAACGGGCGGATGGCCAACTGTGCCTGACTTTCCTGGCAGAGAGCACGTCGTTACCTCTAACGAGGCTTTCTTTCTTGAGTCACTTCCCAGGCGTGCACTGGTTGTGGGCGGTGGTTACATCGCTGTTGAGTTTGCCGGGATATTCAACGGCCTTGGGGTCGATACGACGTTATCTTATCGGGGTGAGTTGTTTCTCCGTCATTTCGATATAGATATTCGTAAGATGGTGAGAGATGAGTTGGAGAAAAAAGATATACGCCTCGCATTTCAGACCCAGGTAAAAAACGTCGATAAAAATGCTGACGGTACCTTTACGGTGAACTTTGAGAGCGGCAA
>DTZW01000369.1 GCA_012961165.1 Gammaproteobacteria bacterium
GTTGATGCCGACGGCCTGATCAACGAATGGAACCAGACAGCGGCCAAGATCACCGGGTTTAAAAAAGAAGAAGTACTGGGGCAAGACTTGGTGCAGAACTTTATTACTGAAGAGTATAGGGCGTCGGTTAAGGCAGTACTTGAAAACGCACTCCAGGGTATTGAGTCCTCGAACTTTGAATTCCGCTTGTACACCAAAGACGGTAACCGGGTTGATGTGTTGCTCAATGCGACGACCCGCCGTGATGTAGACGGTAATATTATCGGGATCATCGGGGTAGGTCAGGATATCACCGATGTAAAAACCGCTCAGGCTGCACTCCATCAAGCGCAAAAAATGGAAGTCGTCGGTCAGCTAACCGGTGGTGTTGCTCATGATTTTAATAACTTGCTTACAGTGATTACTGGCAACCTGACGTTTCTTAAAGATGAATTAGGCGTTATGTCGGCCGACGTGGCTGAAATCATTGATGATGCTCAATCAGCTGCAACAGATGGTGCTGAATTAACGCACCGATTATTGGCTTTCGCACGTCAACAAGTACTTGAGCCTAAAGAAACGTCCGTTAACGATTTGATTATAGATACTGGCCGATTAATTAGCCGAGCTTTGGGTGAGGGCATAAAGATTACGACAGCGTTAGACAGCAAAAACCCATTAGTAATGGTAGACCAAGGCCAGCTTGAAAGTGCACTAATGAATCTGTGCATTAATGCCCGAGATGCAATGCAATCGGGAGGCTCTCTGACAATAACATCAGAAACTAAAGTGCTTAATCAGGATCTGGTGAATGAAGTTCACGATTTGGCAGTCGGCAAATACGCGGTTATTACCGTGGAAGATAGCGGGTCTGGCATGAGCGAAAAAGAGATTAGACACGTCTTTGAACCATTTTATACGACAAAAGAACCTGGCAAGGGATCCGGGTTAGGTTTAAGCATGGTGCATGGGTTTGTCACACAATCCAATGGAACAGTTGTCGTAGAAAGTGAATTGGGAACAGGATCAAAAGTAAAACTATATCTACCTGAAGTTACAGACGATAAGAATATTTTACTTCCGCCTGTTAAAACAACTCTCAGTAAAAGGTTACCCACTGGCACAGAAAAAATACTCGTTGTGGATGATGAACCACGGGTCAGAAAAACTGCAGTACGCGCCTTGCGGAAACTTGGATATGAAGTGATCGAGGCGAACAGTGCAGAAGATGCTTTAGTTTCAATCAAGAAAAACAAAAATATTGATTTGATGTTTAGTGACATCATGATGCCTGGAGGTATGAGCGGAAGACAGTTAGCCTCAATCATCAATACGGAATATCCCAAAATGAAAATTCAGCTTACTACAGGTTACGAGAATGTAGACGTTACTAAAAATAGTGCCGACGCTGACTTTCCTCTTTTGAGGAAACCCTATGACCAACAAGATTTAGCAACTGCCTTACGAAAATTGCTGGACGTATCAGGAGAAAACACAGGGTTTAGGAAACCTGACCTACCGCTTTAAGGCGCGGGACAACAGCCAGGAAACATTTACGCTCTAATAAGCGTCTGATCGTTCACCATCGCGTCCAACTGTTTTTGCACGGTCTTGCTCCAGTGCGGATGCGTTAGTATCCAAAATTTTTCCTGCTCAACGGCGTTCGCGACCAGTTCACCCACCTCGTCTGGGTGCATACCTTGCTCGAGCGCCGCCTGGATGTTACCAGCCAACTTCCCGGCCTTTTCAGAATCACCCTTGGGCTTGCCGCGGCCGGGACGAAAATCGACGGAGTGTCGACTAATATTCGTGTTAATCGGTCCTGGGCATAACACTGAGGCACGGACATTGCTTTTCTTCGCCCGAAGTTCTCGCTCCACTGCCGCCATCAACGCGACCACTCCGTGCTTGGCTACATTGTATGCGCCCATCATTTGCGATGAGATCAAACCAGCCATCGAAGAAGTGGCATTGATATGGCCAACGCCCTGTTCCTCTATGAGAGGCAGGAAAGTTTTCACGGCGTAGATTGGGCCCCATAGGTCGACATTAATGATCCATTCCCAATCAGCCAGTTTAACGTTGCGTGCTGACGTTGGAATGCCGACCCCGGCATTACTGCAAACAACATGTACCGCACCGAAGCGGCCCATGGTCACTTCTGCTAAACGCTCGACGTCTTCGAGTTTCGACACATCACAGACCTGACACTCGACAGAGGTACCAGCCTCTGAAAACTCCTTTTCAGCGGCCTTTAACAGCTCTTCATCCAGATCCGCCAACACCAGTTGCATACCGCGCCCGGCAAAGGACCGCGCCATACCAAGGCCAATACCACTGGCGCCGCCTGTGATCACGGCGGTTCGCCCAAAAAAATCCTGCATCGTTTAGTCCTCGAATCAGTCTTCGAATTAGTTAGTTGTGCTGGTCAGCATGGCCGCCTGGACATCACTAATCTCCTCATCGGACCAATCCAACCATTGTCTTAATACTTCCTCATTGTGTTCACCCAGATGAGGCGCCCCGGCTCTGACGTCTGCCTCGAGCTGCCGAAACTTATAGGGTGAGTCCGGAATCGACCTCGTACCACCTGCTCGGTCATCAACTTCAATAATAGAACCTCGTGCTTTAACGGAAGCCAGTTCCTGCACGTCAGATGCTGGCCTGACATCGCCCCAGGCAATGTTCATTTTATCCAATGCCACGATAACCTCTTCACGGTTACTACAGGTCTCGGTAAAGAAATGTCTGGAGGCAGCTCGACGCGATTCTATTTTTTCTTCCAGCGTAGCATTCTGTAAATCTTCCAGGCCGTCACTCACCCCATAAACCGAACTGAGCAACTTCCAGATATATCTAAATTCACCGGCGAGCATCAGCAAACCACCGGCAGTTTCATGAACTTCATTAGTAACGCCAACCCTCAGACCTTCGAGAGCACTATGCATGCCATCATTTGTCACAATCGTTGCGTCAACCATGGCGATCTCAACATGATCGCCCCGACCAGATTGTTGTCGCGCATAAAGCACAGCAAGCAAACCAATAAGACCATGCATAGCGGCATTAGTGTCTGCAACAGAAAGCGGTAACTCAGTGGGAAACGCGCCAGTTAGCTCTGCCTGCCGAGCAACCAACCCGGTCTCGGCGTGAATAATGGGCGCGTAGGCCGCGCGGCGACTATCGGTGTTGTTTGCACCGAAACCGGAAATGGACAGCATGATGAGTCGTGGGTTGATTTCAGCCAACGTGTCGTAGTCAATGCCTAATCGCTGCATGACATCCGGTCGGAAATTCTCGATAAGCACGTCCGCCTGCTTCACAAGCGACTTAACGATCTGCACTCCTTTTGGATGCCTCAGATCGACAGCAATGTTACGTTTCCCAGCGTTCTGCTGGTGATAGTAGCCGGAAATATCACCACGCTTGACGCCCCAGTGCCGGGTAACGTCTCCTTCAAACGGTTCAAGTTTAACAACGTCAGCACCCAGGTCGCTCAGCATACGTCCGGCGAAAGGCCCCGCCAGGACACGAGACAGGTCAAGGACTTTAATCCCGGCCAGTGGATAGCTCATCACCGACTCCTTTTTTTAATGCGACTCAACTGTGTTTCGGCGCAAGGTGGAAGTTTTCTTCCATTTTTTCGCGCACCTCGCCCTGACTTTCGAAGTACTGTCGAAAGCCACCGTTGTAATTACCGTCCTGGCGTCGCTGCTCGTTGCCTTCAAAGTTGTAATAACCGGGCGTGCATTCCTCAGAACGATTGGTCTTGCCGCGGTGTTTAATGACCTCTTGAACCCACCACTCTTCTGCCTCGTCAGTCACATCAAGCGTGTGATGCCCATTGCTGCGCACATGATCGATGCACTCGGCGATATGGTCCCCTTGGGTCTGTAGCATTTCGGTGAGGTTGAATTGGAACGACGCCTGATACCCACCCATGATAAACAGATTGGGGAAACCCGCAGTATGAATACCCAGCAGCGTGCGAATGCCATCGCTATACTTATCCTGAAGGTTCACGCCACGCTGACCAACGATATCGTTGTAGATACCGGTCTGCTGAACCTCGAAACCCGTTGCGTAAATCAGAAGGCCCAATTCGTACCCATGTCCCCTGAAGACTGGTCCTTTGGGGCTAATCTCTGTAATGCCTTCACCCTCGGTATCTACCAAATGAACATTCGGTAAATTGAAAGACGGAAGATACTCATTATGGAAGCACGGCCGCTTACACATAAACATATACCAGGGCTTCAGAGCATCAGCTGTCGTTTGGTCATCAACTATTTCATCGATCCGTCTGTGGATGCGCATCATGTAATCGATGTTAGCGTTTTCCTGCTTCTTGAGTTTGTCTTCGGGTGAGACCGCACCTTTGGCAGCTCGTTTTTCGAGTGAATTTTCAACCGCAGCAAACAGCTTCGATCGTCGTTTCGACTGCCATCCTGGCTCAAGTTTACGCGCCCAATTAGGATCGGTTGGCCAGTCATCACGAATATCAATCGATGATGGTGTTCGCTGGAACACATAGACTTCCTTCGCTGTCTTAGCCAGCTCGGGTACAATCTGCACTGCACTAGCGCCGGTACCGATAATACCGACAACCTTGTCCTTCAAGTGTTCGAGGTTCTTGCCGGTGTAGTCGTAGTCCCACCTGGATGTATGGAAAGAGTGACCGCTAAAGGAAGTCATTCCGCTAATTCTCGACAGTTTCGGTTTAGCAAGAGTGCCATTCGCACAGATTACAAATTGCGCGCGCATGACATCACCACGATCAGTGCTGACGTGCCAAAGCTGGTCTGTGTCGTCCCAGCGCGTATCAGTGACGGTCGTATTGAAGACGGAAAGTTCGTAAAGGTTATACTTATCGGCGATCGCCTGACAGTGAGCGAAGATTTCAGGGCCACGTGAATAATGATTCACAGGCACGTAGTCGAGCTCATCGAGTAACGGTAGATAGTCATAGCTCACGACATCACACGCGGCGCCTGGGTATCTGTTCCAATACCATGTGCCGCCCACATCCGAGCCACGCTCCACGATGCGAATACTCTCTATACCACGTTCTCTTAAACGGGCAGACGTCAACAGCGCAGAAAAGCCACCCCCAATAAACAGCACTTCTACCTTGTCGATGATCGGCTCTCGGCTGGGGACTTCTTCTGCATAAGGATCAACCGCATACTTTGCAAGATCACCGCTAAACTCCGACGTGGATTGATCAGTTCCAGGAGGGCGGTACAGCAATCGCAGATTTCGTTCCTCCTGGAACTTATCTTTGATGTCATCGTAGTAACTCTGGGGTTGTTTTGGTCTAGGCATCGCGCGTCGTCACCGGAAGATTTGAATCATCAAGAGACACTAACGCTCTATATATGTCAAACGAAATCATCTGCAACTAGTTGCGTTTCTGTCTTAAGCGATCGCGGAAGCGACGCATGCCGTTTAACCATCGCTCATAGTCATTTGCTTTATTGGCAAAGTACTTTGCGACTTCCATGTGCGGTAGCACCAGGAATTTCTCTTCAAGAATGGCCTGGATACAGTCATCAGCAACCTTTTCAGGTTCCAGAATGCCGTCCTGGGCTGCCTGATTCGAGTTTGTTTTGTTCGCGCGGCTTTTACCTGGACGCTTACCAAGGATATTGGTGCGCACCGCCTGTGGGCACAACACTGAGACGCCGATACCACGATCCGAGTAGTTAATAGCGAGCCACTCTGCAAGCGCAACCGCGGCATGCTTAGAGACGGCATAAGGCGCTGAATCCAGCTGCGTTAAGAGACCTGCCGCTGATGCTGTATTGAGCAGGTATCCGCCACCCCGCTCCATCATTCCGGGAATCACTGCACGCGCCGCGTTCAAGTGTGCCCAAAGATGGACCTCCATCATTTTTCGCCACTGGTCAGTTTCTAGATTTAAGCCACCGCCAAGGGCATAACCTGCATTGGAGACAAAAATATCGACGCCACCCTGCTCCACCTCAAGTCGGTTTACCAGGCCCTCAATGGCGTCCTGGTCGGCAACATCCAAATGCACTGCAGACGCCCTTGCACCAATAAGATCAGCCGTTTCTAATGCGGTGTCGACATTAAGATCAGCACAGACAACAAACCTGGCACCTGCATCCACCAGCCGACAGGCCAGCGCGCGACCGATACCCGAACCAGCACCCGTTACAACCGCCAATTTTCCATCAATATCCATCTGAATTTACCTCTATTACCAGTTTTATTAAACGCCAGCATCATTCCGAACTGAACGCGATTACTGAAGACTTGGTGAAGAATCGTGCCGCAAGAATAACACTTGAAGGGCGCTCAGATGATCGTTGTGGTCGCGAATACAACCTGATAATCAGGTATGAGCGGGAAGATCCAGCTGCCGCCTGATTTCATCATGTGCAGATTTATTCAATGGATATGCTATGAGCGGCAGAAAGGCGCAGAACAGTCCGAGGGCTGTACCCACTGAATAAGTCACCAGCAAACCCTGCAGTGCCACGGGGTCATTATCTCCGCCCGGGACAAAATTGAACGCCAGTTCAAGGATAGTGAAACTCGCACCCACCGCAAACGCCGCGCCAAGCTTGTTTGTGGTCGTCAAGAGCGCAAAGAACAACCCTGGCCTTTGCTGGCCTGTCTTCAATTCATCCTCATCACTGATGTCAGCCATCATAGACCGGATTAAAGTCGGCGGAGCACCGAATCCCGCACCAAAGAGAATGGTAAAACCCCATAGCACCGCAACGTTTCCAGACTCTGCCAGCGGCAACAAGGCAAGGTTAATAGCTGTCATATAGAGCAAGGCCACCTTCATCGCATTATCTTTACCAACGGCATAGGCAAGCTTTAACCAAAGTGGCATCGCCAAAAAACCGGTCACAAAATAAAACAACAACGCAATACTTGCGTGTTCTGCCAACTCGAAATACGCCGTGGCAATAAAAATGTAAAGAGCGCCAGAAACCCCAATACCAAACCCTGCAGCCAGGTCTGCAATCAGTAACCGCCACATCAACCGATTAGCGAGCAGCACTTTGAACGCCTCCCGCCAGGGGATAGTCACACCACGCTTGTTGTGCGAATCAGGTACCCATAAAAGCGTAGGTATGGCGAGCAGAGGAAACAAAATCAAACAGAACCAGCCCATGCTGGCGACCTTGGTCGCCTGTTCGGAATGCCCGGTCAATTCCATCGCTGCCGGAATAGCCAGCACAACGGCCATACCGCCGATGACAAATATTTCTCGCCAACCAAATAACCTAGATCGGTCGTCGTAACTCTTTGATAATTCTACCCCCCAGGACTGGTGACTGATGGCCAGCATCGTATATCCCACGTAAAGTAAGATGAGCCAAAACATCAGATATAAACCAGAGACATCCTCTGGGTCCGGCATGAAAACCATCCAGACCGACAGCAGCAGAATCGGGATAGATAAGGCTATCCAATGTTTTCTACGGCCCCACCTGGAATCGAACTTGTCGATCATGATGCCCATAATGGGATCCGTGACGACATCCCAGATGCGCGCGATGAAAAACACCGTACCGACAGTAACCAGCGATAGGCCCATGCCTTCGGAATAGAACCGCGGCAGGTAAACAGCAATTGGCATACCCATCGCCGCCATCGGAATAGTGATCCCGCTATAGGCAGACAGAACGGTCCGTGTCAGTTTATTTGCCAATGCTTTGCCCCTGGTCCTTTATCTAATCAACAGGTTTGAAGACGCGATCCTCATATCCTGTGACCGCAGGGCCTATCCCTTGCAGTGCTTTGTTCAATTCTCCGCCCCCAGCATCTACCAACAGCGAGCGTCTATCCAGACCTGCATGATAGCAATAAGTAGCTTGCCAGTAATCGTTTTCTAGCGACAGCACTAGACGGTGATCCCTTTCATGACAGATTTAAATCCGTCAATTACGCCGCCAATCGTCACCTCTTCGTTGTAACAGGGGACGATCACTGCGATGTCCAAACCTTCTTCCATGACGCGATGATAACCGATATGATTTTGGGGTTGGAGTAGGTTTTGGGATCAGAGTACAACCCAGACAATGACTCAAGGTCAATCGCTCAAGCATACTTTGAAAAGGTCTCGCGACCAGATGGCGTGGATTCAATAATGCTACTTTTTGGCCTTTGGTGACATTCTATGCAGGCCTCTAACTCAGAGCGAAGCAACAAAGCCTTTATCTTGAAACGACTAAGGCAGATACCAGATCGGTGACGTCCAAGCGCGTTCCTGTAATGTCGTTTCTGCGCCTGGGAATTCGTCACATCGATTTTCTTTTCGGCAGTGATGGGCTGACCAACGGAGTGTAGGGGCTTCCAGTACTCTTACGTACCAGAATGCCGGCGCTTTCGAATCGAAGTCTGGGTCTGTCCAGTTCATACAGATGTGCAGGCCGCCCTTTGTTTCCTGCCAGACGGGGATAGTTGTTTCCCTGAGTTCTCCATCCCTGAATTCACCTTTGATGATCTCGATGGACTGAAGCGGGGTTTCGTCATACAAGGCCTGTATGCGGAAGTGAGGGGGCTTTTTGAGTTTCTTGAAACTGCCGCCCATGGGTATGCCTTCGTAATTATCGGCATCGCAGGTGAGTGCATTCCTGGAACCCTGCAGTCTTACTTGCATTCTTGGTCCGCTGGTGGCGTATACCTCTCGCCGTTTCAAAGCATCAAACAGGCTGTGCCGGGTATTTTCTTCTGCCCACACAGCGACCAGCCCGCCGGGATTCCAACTTTGCCTCACCATGGCCTTATCCAGATCACCGATACCGAAGACGGAACCGAGCCATTTGTCTTCGTCGACGAACCCGCCTGTGGCGGCATGGTTGTCAGTTGACGAAATGATGCCGAGTTGTAAGGGATTGATGCCGGATTCGCTGTAAACCCCCAAACCTCTTGTCAGTAGCGCTCTAACATAGCTGCTTCTCATCTTCTGCCATTCTTCCCTAGAGTAATCCTCGGGCTCTGTCGGGCGTGAGCTTCGCGTTAGGTACTGTTGGAAGTTGCAGTCTTCATCGGGCTGGCCAAACGCGTAAAGACATTCGCTGGAACCCTTTTCCTGATGTATTTCAACCAGCCGCTCGAACCTCGCTCGCAGAGCACGTACTTCGTTGGTTTCTGTCTCGATGTCGAAACTTCTGCCGTCGCCCATGTTGGTGTTGTGTGGGATGGCAATGGCCTCGCAACCGGCTTCAGCCTTGCACTGATTGTCCAGTTCCTGCCAGAGCGCCAGCGGGTTTGGGTAGCGCATATAGTCGATGGCGTCCGGGGTCACGTTTTCATCGCGGAAGATGACGTTGCGATGGTTATGACTGTAGTCAGGTGTTGCTGACCACTCATAACCATTGAGCGCCGTAAAATGACAAGGATCGTCTGCCGCGTTGGTTTGTTGTTGGATACGATCCCATTGGGACATTCTGCTGTTGTCGCAATGTTCAGCATCCTTGGCGCAGATGGGTGTTGGTTGTGGTGAGGCTTTGGTAATGGTCGGGATGACGTACTCTGCAAAAACTTCCGTCCCGGTAATTCGCCCGGCTTTTTCAGTCATAATGTCGCAATAAGGATCATCACTCCATTCGGGATCGGTGCAGATATAGAGCAGATCAAACCACTCTGCGTGATCAGTGACCGCCATAAAGTCTAGCGGTCTATCCAGCTTTACCGAAAGCTCATCGGTGAGGGAAAGTTCACTACCTCGAGCGAAACGATAGGCATCAGCGGGAGTCTTAATCGTGCCGTAGCCCCAAGCGTCCAGGGAATAAGCAGTGTGAACATGCAGGTCCCCCCAGTAGACCTGTTTCTGCCCGGGTTGATATCCAGTGCAGCGGCCATCTTCGGCAAGAAGAGTGGCGCCCGGGACGATGAAGGCAAGCAGCGCGACAACGAGTCTTTTCAATTTGCCCCCCGGGCGGTTCTGATGTTACAGATTATACTTCAGAAATACGCTGGTCGAGCGCGGGCGAACAGGCTGACCGAATCCCATCGAGAAAGCAGAGAAGATTGAACGCGATTGAAAATAGAACTCATCTGTTGCATTTCGAATGATGACACCAGCTTCCCATTGGTCATCCGGGCTGAAGTATCTGGCGCTGACATTTAGCGTCTTGTGGTCTTTTTCCAGTACCTCGGGAATATTTTCGGTGCGGCTGTAGTAGTCATCCTTCATACTATAATCAGCCCGTAAGGTAATCCCTGCGCCGTTCTCAAGCGGTATATCATAGGCCGCGGTCAGCGCCACGGTGTAGTCGGGCGTAAAGGGCAGATCATTACTCTTGGACAGAGTGATGCCGGATGAAACCAGGGTACCTTTGAACGAATCGATTTCATCATCGAGCACACCCAAGTTTAATCCCAACGTCAAATTATCCCCGACCAGGGCAGTCAACTCGAGTTCAAACCCTGAAATGGTTGCATTACCCAGGTTGGCCTTGGAAGTATTGTCACCGACACCGGGCAAATTGGAGGTGGCAGAGATCTGCATATCCTCATAGTCCATCTGGAAGAGCGCGATGTTAGCCCGAGCGCGACCATTAGCGAAGGTCGTCTTGTAACCGAACTCATAGTTCTTAACGAACTCAGGGTCATAGGTTGGCAGCGGATCCGGCACGGCGCCGGTGAATCGGGCCGGGTAACCGCCATCTCGAAAGCCTTCAGAGTAAGTAAAATAGGCCATGCTGGAGTCGGTTGCATCCCAGGACAGACTAAACATCGGTGTGGTTTCTGATACCGACAGATCACCGAACTGTTGACTGAATGACAAAGTACGCTCGGTATCCATTACAAATGTCTTGTCGCTTTCTGTCCATCGCGACCCGACGGTGGCATGCCAGCGGTCAGTAATATCATAAGTTAACTGCACGTAGATGGCTTTACTTTCGTTGTCGATGCGGCGTGCCAGATTTTGGAAAAAGAAGTTGGGCGGCGTGACGCCCAAAAAAGGTACATGAGCAATCTGGTTAAAGATATCTTCAAGTCCTTCTTCCTCAAAATAATACAGGCCAACCACGTAGTGCAGTCGGTCTTCCATCGCGAGGCCAGTGATTTGAAACTCTTGCGAGAATTGCTCCTGACTGTACTCGGGATGGGTGTTGGCGAAAACAATGTGGGGAGAATAGTCGAGGTCATTGAACAAAAAGATATCGAACTCTCGATAAGAAGTGATCGATTTAATGTTCAGGTTTCCGACTGCCCAGTCGATCGTCAGGTTCGCCCCCCAGACTTCGATATCCTGATCGGCTTTAACTGGATTGCCATCAAAGTCCGTAAAAACACTATTGTTGGAATAGTCATCGCCAGTGTTGTACACGGGACCGTAGCAAGCAAGATTGGTGGCTTGACCCGTGGCCGTGGTGCAACTGCCGGGATCACCGGACCAGAAAACATTCCAGAAATTACCAAATACACCGGGTGCGCCTGGCCCCGCTGCTTGCTGGCCATTAAAGAAACCAAGGCCGGCGAGCGGAACCGCAGCTCCCGGTGTGCTGGTGTCTTTAGAATAGTCATAAGCAAAGTCGACAGACAGGTTCTCCGAAATCGCTCCGCCAAGCTGCAGTCGCAGGCCCCAGACATCTTCGCTGCCAAGATCATAGTCGTCGTATTGCTGAGCTTTAACGTAGCCATCTCGCTCCCTTGAGAAAGCTGTTAGTCGACCACCAAATTGTTCACCCAGCGGTACATTGATCGTAACGCGTGCTTCCTCATGTCCCTCGTCGCCGACGGCCAGTCTGAAAGAGGCATCAAATTCAGTGCCGGGTTTCTTGGAGACCACGTTCACGGCTCCGCCGATTGTGTTTCGCCCGAAGAGCGTTCCCTGGGGGCCTCGCAATACTTCAATACGTTCTACATCAATCAGATCAAACGCGTTGCCAACCATACGGCCGGTAAACACACCGTCCAGATAAATACCTACGGCGGGGTCTTCAACAATGATAAAATCCGCCTGGCCCATACCTCGGATAAACACGGTGGGCGACTTGATACCGCTGGTGGGTTGGGCATTTTCGAAATGTACATTGGGTGCGATTTGGCCAACAACATCAAGGCTTGCGGCTCCGCGAGCATCCAACTCTTCGGAAGACAATACGGACACCGATGTGGGCACGCTTTGAAGACTCTCTTCACGTTTACGTGCGGTGACGATAATCTCTTCAAGCGCCTTTGCGCCATCAGCCAAGGCAATAGTCGGAACTGCAGTCATAAATACTATGCCGGATAAAAAGACCACGACGGCGTTCCTATAAAGGGTGTTTCTATAAATCATAATGCACTCCTCAGCCATCTAAGGCCGTTGTTGGATCAATTACCAACCGGGATCGGGTAAGATCGCTGCTGGTTACCGCGCTGTTACCCAACTACTATTAAATGCCGCCATGCGGCATAATGCTTCGCTTTCTAGGTAATTATATTGTCAACTTATTTGATTATAAATTCAAGCTTTGCGTTACATCGGTGAATTTTAACGTCGAACAGGATGACCCGAGGAGTTCAACCACTGCACCCGGAAATAGCGCCGGTTTTTAACTGTGCCAGGACCTCTATCACGAACCGGTGCGCGCAAAGACAAAGAGACCCGTGATTGCAACGCACTACAAAGTTGATTTGACTGAGCACTATCCGGCTGAATATATAGAGCAGCGGGACGGGAATACACGCCTGCGAGGTAACGAAGGGCTCTTTCTGTTGGAACATGTCCTCACAGGTATTGTCGAACGTGCGCGATGGCGCCAACAGCAGGGAATCTAGTATTTTGGCCAAGCAAAACCCAACGACGTATCTCGAGTCGACCCAAAGTATAGGGTACCTGTCACGAATTAATTTTCGTGCCTTCTCTAAAGCGTTAGAAAAATTGACAGAGCCATATGACGTAAGCGCCGGTCAATGGCGATTTCTACGAGTACTATGGAAGCGCGAAGGTGTGACACAGCGAGAGCTTTGTCGCGAGGTTGGCATTACTGAAGCAACCGGTGTTAAAGGCATCGCGAGCCTGGCTGCCGCAGGATTCGTCAAACGATCGATCGATGTTCGTGACAAGAGAAAAATGATTATTACGTTAACGCCGCATGCTCGAGCCCTAGAGGCGAAGTTAATCCCGATGGCGTTGGAGATTAACGAGCGAGCGCTGGAAGGTATTACAAAAAAAGAGGCCG
>DTZW01000370.1 GCA_012961165.1 Gammaproteobacteria bacterium
TGTTGATGACAGCCCTGAGCTTGACGATGATGACAGCCCTGAGCTTGTTGTTGATGACAGCCTTGAGCTTGACGATGATGACAGCCCTGAGCCTGGCGATGATGATGCTATCGAATTGGATCTCGGTGACGACGAAGAGCTTGACCTGGACGATTTCGATGATGACGATGAGTTGAATCTTGACGAAGATGCATCTTCCAAACTTGATCTTGCCAGGGCCTACATCGAAATGGGTGACAACGACGGCGCCAAGCCTTTGCTGCAAGAGGTTCTCGACGAAGGCGATGACGTGCAGGTCAGTGAGGCCAATGAACTTCTGGGTAACATATCCAAGCCTGAGTAACCGGTGCCACGGACAGCATTAATCGTCGCCTACAATGGCCAGTCATTCCATGGCTGGCAATACCAAAGCGAAAAAATACCCACGGTTCAACGTGATCTTACTCGTGCGCTTTCGCTGGTTGCTGATCGCGATGTTGTCGTTCACTGCGCGGGCAGAACCGATACCGGCGTCCATGCCACCAAGCAGGTTGTACATTTCGACTGCGCTGTTGATCGGCCAAACAAAGCATGGGTGATGGGTGTCAACGCACATCTGGGTGATGATGTTTCAATCGAGTGGGCTGGTCAGGTTGCAGATGACTTTGACGCAAGACGAACGGCCAATGCCAGACACTATTTATACCTCGTTCACAACAATCGAATCCGTTCAGCCCTGATGCCAGAATACCTGACCCGCGAACGCCGGGTGCTGGACGAAAAAGCCATGGATGACGCAGCCCAATCGTTTGTTGGAGAGGCTGACTTCAGTTCTTTTCGGGCTGCGAACTGCCAGTCGAACTCTCCGATGCGCAACGTTATGAGTGTGGGAGTGAAACGGTATAACGATATTGTCGCCATAGATATCAAGGCAAACGCATTTCTCCACCATATGGTCAGGAATATAGTTGGGACACTTCTTGATGTCGGATCTGGAGAAAAACCCGTCACCTGGATTGCCGAACTGATGTCGAAGAAGGACAGGACCCTCGCTGGAATGACAGCACCGCCCAATGGATTGTTTCTTGTGGACGTTGATTACCCGGCAGGCGCGGGTATCCCCAGAAGTCCCAGATTGCCCCATTTCCTTCAATTCATTGCTTTATCCGGTGTTCGGTCAGGTGATCAAAGGAAGGATTAGTCGAGTTGGCGTGGTTTTGCTAAACTCGCCGCCTTCGCAGGACAGGCAGTATTCAGGGTGGCTCGGACTCGCATCAAAATTTGTGGAATCACTAATCACGAGGATGCTGCTAATGCAGTGGCTTCTGGCGCTGATGCGCTCGGGTTTAATTTCTTTAAAGGAAGTACGAGATATATTTCACCCGGGAAAGCCGCCGAGATTTGTGCACAGGTTCCCGCATTTGTCGCCACGGTTGGGCTATTTGTGAATGAACCATTAGCCGATGTTAATCGTATCATTGGAAGTTTGCGGCTAGGTCTCGTGCAGTTTCACGGCGATGAAACGCCTGAATATTGTGATTCAGTGGGGCATCCGTATATGAAGGCGTTAAGGGCGACGAACCGGGACCAGATAAAGGTAGAAGCGCAGTCCTTTGAAACGGCTCAGGCAATACTCGTGGACACGGCAACCGAGGGCCAGTTCGGTGGAACGGGCAAAACATTTGACTGGAGTATGTTGCCAGACTTGGGTAAGCCTGTAGTTCTAGCGGGTGGCCTGGATGCAACTAATGTCGGAGCTGCCATAGCGGCCACCCATCCATATGCCGTCGATGTCAGCGGCGGTGTTGAGCGGTCGCGGGGAGTGAAGGATGTTGCGAAAATGAAAAAATTTGTTGAGGCGGTCCAGTCCGCTGACAGGAGTAATAATGAGTAATGTAGACGGACACAATGAAAGTTTGTTTGCCTACCCTGATGAGTCGGGTCACTTTGGCCAGTTTGGCGGCAAGTTTGTGTCAGAAACACTGATGGCTGCGCTACAAAAGTTGGAATCTGAGTACTATCGGTTACGGAAGGACACGACTTTTCAGGAAGAACTTCAGCGAGACCTGTCTGAATATGTAGGGCGCGCTTCGCCGCTGTATTTTGCGCAACGGCTAACGACGCAAGCAGGAGGTGCAAAGATCTATCTGAAAAGAGAGGACCTGAACCACACCGGTGCACACAAGATTAACAACTGTATTGGCCAGGCGCTGCTCGCTAAGTACATGGGAAAGCCCAGGATTATTGCTGAGACAGGCGCAGGGCAGCATGGCGTTGCGTCAGCAACGGTCGCTGCCCGGTTTGGCCTTGAATGCCAAGTCTATATGGGCAGCGAAGATATTAAACGGCAGAGTCTTAACGTTTATCGAATGAAGTTATTGGGTGCAGAAGTGGTACCCGTGCATTCAGGTTCAAAGACCCTGAAGGACGCCTTGAATGAAGCGATGCGGGATTGGGTGACTAATGTCGACAATACGCACTACATTATCGGTACGGTTGCCGGCCCTCATCCTTACCCGATGCTGGTGCGTAATTTTCAGGCGGTAATAGGTGAAGAGACAAAAAGGCAGTTTGCAGAGCAGCATGGCGGATTGCCGAATGCCATTGTTGCCTGTGTTGGCGGTGGCTCTAATGCGATGGGAATCTTCTATCCATTTCTCGAGGACCGGGAAGTCAGGTTGGTTGGTGTTGAAGCCGCGGGTTACGGGCTAGCGAGCGGCAAACATGCAGCGCCCCTGAATGAAGGAGTTGTTGGTGTTCTTCACGGCAACCGAACCTACCTTATGGGCGATGCCAACGGCCAGATTATTGAGACACACAGTATTTCGGCGGGGCTCGACTACCCCGGTGTTGGGCCTGAACACGCATTTTTAAAAGATATTAAACGAGCCGAGTACGTTGCCATAGATGACGAGGAAGCGCTTGACGCATTCAGAGCACTGAACAAACTTGAAGGGATCTTGCCTGCGCTGGAATCTTCGCATGCGGTGGCTTATGGCTTGAAGCTTGCGAGTAAGATGAGCCCGGATGAAAGTATCGTGATCAATCTATCGGGTCGCGGGGACAAAGACATTCCAACCGTGGCCAAGCTGGACGGTATCTCAATTGACTAGAAGTGGTGATAAGTAACATGGGTATGCTGTCTGAAAGGCTCAAATCGTTAGCGTCCAACAACAAAAAAGCACTGGTCGCTTATATCGTTGCGGGTGATCCGGAACCGGGAGTCACTGTTCCGCTAATGCACAGGTTGGTAGAAAGCGGGGTCGACGTTATTGAATTGGGTGTTCCCTTTTCCGACCCGGAAGCGGAAGGTCCGGTCATCCAGTTGGCACATGAGCGCGCGTTGGCCCATAACGTTTCCCTGGGTAACTGCCTGGAGATGGCGGCTGAATTTCGTCAATCTGACAAGGTGACGCCAATTGTGCTGATGGGTTACCTGAATCCGGTTGAGACAATGGGATATGAAAATTTCGCTGCCAAAGCCGCAAGAGCAGGGGTCAACGGTACGATTATTGTTAACCTGCCGCCAGAAGAGGCGGTCGATATGTCCGCGATTCTGGAAGCGAACGACATTGAACCGGTCTATTTGCTGGCGCCCACAACGACCGATGAAAGAGCGCGGATGATTTGCCAGGCATCGAAGGGGTTCGTTTATTACGTCTCGTTGAAGGGTACGACGGGTGCCGGGCACCTGGACATCGATGATGTTTCTGAAAAGATGGATCGATTTAAAAAGCTTAGCCAGTTACCCATCATGGTAGGTTTCGGCGTAAAGGATGGCCCAGGTGCGAGGGCAGTTGTGCAGGTAGCTGATGGCGCTGTGGTAGGTTCTGCTATCGTCAAATTGATGGCAGAGCACAAAGGTGACGTTAAGAAATTGAATGACGAGGTAGGCCAGTTTGTTAGTGAACTCCGGGCAGCCATTGACTGACCAGACGCTATCCCTCGACCACTGGCTTTCGTACATCCAGGAAGTGCACCCGGTGGGTTGGGACCTTGGATTAAACAGGGTCAGCGAAGTCGGGCGTCGACTAAAGCTACTGCACCCGGCTGTCACGACTATTCTGGTGGCCGGGACGAATGGAAAGGGCTCAACCTGCGAATACCTCGAGCGCTTTGCCATGGCAAATGGGCTAAGCGTTGGTAAATCAACCTCACCACATATACACCAGTTCAACGAACGAATTGCGATTGATGGGGTACCGGTTCCAGACCAGTCCATTGTTCGCGCCTTTCAGGAAATCGAGTCAGCCAGAAAAGAAATCACTTTGACCTATTTTGAGTTTGCGACACTCGCTTCCCTGTTCCTGTTCTGCGAGCAAAAAGTCGATGTCGCGATCCTGGAAGTCGGCCTGGGCGGTCGACTGGATGCGATGAACATCGTCGACCGGGATCTGACAATCATCACCTCCATATCCCTGGATCACCAGGACTGGCTTGGTAACACCAGGGCGGAGATAGCGCGAGAAAAGGCCGGCATCATGCGTGCGGGTGTTAGTTGCATAGTGGCGGATCGAGACCCTCCCGAATCTGTTTATGAGTATGCCTTAGAGATAGGCGCGTCACTCTGCATTATTGGTCGTGATTTCGACTCGTTAGAAGACATTGACACCGTTTTGCCTCGAGACAGTTTCGACGCGGCACAACAGGCGTCAAAGATGCTGGGTTGGGATGTTTCTGGTTCGCAGGAAATCGGGGTAACCACTCGCCTGACAGGACGTAGAACCGTTATGGAAGATAAGTGTGAGGTTTTGCTCGATGTTGCGCACAACCCGGCTGCAGCGATTGCTCTTGCAGAGCATCTACACGCGCACTGGGATGGAAGGGATATTCATGCTGTGATGGGTATGTATAAAGACAAAGATATTGAATCAGTCTCAGGGATACTTATGCCACTATTCAAGACCTGTCACCTGACAAGCCTGGGTGAGCCTCGGGGTGAGGATGCAGACCGGCTTTTGCGACGTTTATCAGTCAAACCCGCCGGAAATGTAGAGACCTATGTTAACATCAAAGACGCGTTAGATGGTGCGAGGAAAGAGGCCAGCCCAGCTGACCTGATTTTGGTCTGCGGCTCTTTTCCCGTTGTATCCGGCGTATTGCAACTCTTGAATCAGACAGCATTAACGAAGAATTAAAACAGGGATCGGGATCGCTCGTCACGTGGACGCAAAACTAAAACAACGCCTGACAGGTGCCGTTATCCTTACTTCGCTTGCGATTATTCTGCTGCCGTTGTTGCTCGACGGAACCGAAGAAGACCGAGCTCGTATCGCTACCGATATTCCTGCGCCACCCAAAATAGATCTCGAGGACATCACGGTTCAAGACGTCATGCGGAAGATTGAGCAGATGGAAAAAGCCAGCGAAGCGCGTTTACCCAAAGAGGTGGTAGACGAAACGAATTATGAAGCTGCGCCTGATCATATACTTGATAAAAACCGGCTGCCTGTGAATTGGAGTCTGCAGCTCGGTAGCTTTCAAAAGGAAGACAATGCCATCCGTCTGCGTGCGCAGCTCAGGGACCAGAACTATCGGTCATACATACTTCATGCGAACACGAATGACGGCGAAATTTATCGTGTATTTGTTGGCCCCTCCAGTAGCAAGGAAACCCTGGTGGAAATGAACCAGGAAATTGAAGCAAAGCTGAAACTGAAAGGCCGTATCGTACGTTACAGGATTGAAGAAGACCGGGAACAGCTGGGAGGATGACGTTGGCAACTATTGACTGGGTCATTGTCGGGGTGCTGGGGGTATCTACGCTGATCAGCATCCGTCGCGGATTTGTTAAGGAGGCGCTGTCACTTGTCACCTGGATTGCTGCTGTTTTAATAGCACGTCTGTTTGCTGGCCAGTTAACGGTAGTGCTTGAGCCCTATATTGAAACTGATTCCCTGCGGTTAGGTACTTCTTACCTGGTCCTTTTCATTGCGACGTTAATGGTAGGGGGAATGGTCAACTACCTGGTTGGCGAGTTCGTCAGAATGACGGGGCTTAGTGGTTTGGACAGGTTGCTTGGAACGATTTTCGGATTTGCCCGTGGGGGCGTTATCATCCTGGTAATTGTCGCACTCATGCATTATGTCTTGCCAGTAGAAGAGGATGAATGGTACCAGCAGTCCCAGTTCATACCCCGGATAGTCACCGTCATTGAAGAGTTTGGTCCGGTTCTATGGGAACAGGGTGAAGGGTTCTTGGATAAGAATCATGATATAAGGCCCGATAGCAGTACGGAACCAGTGTTAACCAGCAGTCCTGAACAGGTGGGAGCCTGAAGGAGGCACCATGTGCGGCATAGCAGGAATGGTAGGTAAGGGTGATGTAAGCCACGAGCTCTACGATGCGCTTACACTTCTTCAGCATCGGGGTCAGGATGCGGCAGGAATGGTTACCTGTGATGGTGATCGGCTCAATCTTCGAAAACACAATGGCCTGGTACGGGATGTATTCCGGCAAGATCATATGGATCGTCTCAAAGGCAACATGGGGATAGCCCATGTGCGGTATCCCACTGCGGGGACGTCCAGTTCCGCTGAAGCGCAGCCCATGTACGTAAACTCTCCATTTGGTATCTGTCTTGCCCACAACGGCAACCTGACTAACGCCAACGAATTGAATGAAGATCTTTTCCGGTCGGACCGAAGACATATCAATACCAATTCGGATTCGGAGGTTTTACTCAACGTCTTTGCGCACGAACTTCAGGCTGTGTCGTCGCTTCGAACGTCTCCGGATGAAATTTTTGAGGCCATCAGTCGTGTCCACCAAAGAGCGGTTGGCGCCTATTCGGTTGTTTCCCTGATCACAGGTTACGGCATTGTCGGATTTCGCGATCCCTTTGGCATCAGGCCACTGGTTTACGGCAAGCGTGAGTCATCAAACGGTGTCGAGTACATGATTGCATCTGAATCTGTGGCTTTGAGTGTCCTGGGCTTCGAGCTGGTGGCTGATGTTAAGCCAGGAGAGGCGGTCTATATCGAATCTGATGGGAACATTCATACCCGGCAATGCACGCCAGCTGTGGCATATAGTCCCTGTATATTTGAGTATGTTTACCTGGCTCGCCCCGACTCGGTTATGGACGAAATTTCGGTATACAAGGCCCGCCTTAAGATGGGAGAGAAACTCGCGGATAAAATTCTCAGGCTGTATCCGGACAATGATATTGATGTTGTTATCCCAATACCGGATACCAGCTGTACCGCCGCACTGCCGATGGCCCATAGGCTAGACGTAAAATATCGGGAAGGCCTTGTAAAGAACCGCTACATAGGGCGAACCTTTATCATGCCGGGCCAGGCGCAACGAAAGAAATCAGTTCGCCGTAAATTAAGCCCGATCCAACTCGAATTTCGTGGCAAGAACGTCCTGTTAGTGGATGATTCTATTGTGAGGGGAACCACGTCCAAACAGATAGTCCAGATGGCGAGAGAGGCGGGCGCGAACAGGGTGTACCTGGCTTCTGCTGCACCGCCGGTTCGCTATCCCAATGTCTATGGCATTGATATGCCCGCGGCTACTGAGTTTGTTGCACATGGCCATACCGTGGAAGAAATAGCGGAATATATTGGTGTAGATTGGCTGGTCTACCAGGATTTGGACGATCTGGTTGAATGTGCTGCTGGTATTAATTCTTCGATTGATCGCTTTGATTGTTCAATTTTTGATGGCCAGTATGTGACAGGTAATGTGGGCGATGAGTATTTCAACAGGATTGAGTCGTTACGAAATGACTCTGCGAAAGCTCAGGACCCCGGTAATGCCGAAGTAATCGAGCTGCACAATCAAGGTTAATAATGCGTAGTGTCATACAGGAAACTGTCGATCTTGTCGGCCAGGTAGTGCTTGGGAAAGAATGGCAGATAAAGTTGGCAGTTGCGTGCCTGCTCTCTGAAGGTCACCTGCTGATTGAGGATATGCCGGGTATGGGGAAAACCACCCTGGCTCATGCGCTTGGAAAGGTATTCAACCTTTCTTACAACCGCATCCAGTTCACGAGCGACATTTTGCCGGCTGATATTATCGGTGCGCCGGTGTTCGATAAGGAAAATGGCCAGTTTGTGTTTCACGAGGGACCAATCTTTAACCAGTTGATTCTTGCGGATGAAATTAACAGAACAACCCCAAAGAGCCAGAGTGCTCTGCTGGAAGCCATGGAAGAAAGGCAGGTTACCGTTGACGGGGTATCGAGGCCACTTCCCGAGCCTTTCTTTGTGATTGCTACCCAGAACCCAAGCAACCAGGCTGGCACGTTTCCGCTGCCCGAATCCCAGCTTGATCGATTTCTGATGAGAATTGAGTTGGGTTACCCCGATCCCATCGCAGAAAGAATACTGCTGCAGGGGCAAGATAGAAGGATAGTGCTAGCAACGCTCGGAAACACAATCCACCTGCTGAAACTGCGCGAACTGCAGGCACACTGCAAAGCGGTTAAGGTCTCGGAAGCTCTGCTGGACTATATTCAAAGAATCATCGCCTACACCCGGGAAACGTCGGAATTGACGCATGGGTTGTCTCCGCGAGGAGGGATGGCACTCTTGTCCAGTGCCAAGAGCTGGGCTTTCATTCACGACAGGAACTATGCTGTACCTGAAGATGTCCAGGCCGTTCTGCCGTCGGTCGTCGAGCACAGGCTCAGGGAGTCCTCAGACTTTACAGATCATGTTGGGTCAGCACTCGCGCAACGATTGCTGGCGAATGTAGATGTGGTTGGCTGAGAGCAATATGCCGGCAGCCACAGAGAAAGACGGCAGACTCGATGTCTTCTTCAATGAGGCGAAACGCTCCGAAAGATTTAACCGCTGGTTGAGCGCACGAATGCCTCCTGCGAATTCAGTCACCCTGGATCAGCGAAAAATATTCATTCTACCGACCAGGCAGGGTATGTACTTTGCCTTACTGGTCTGTGCCATGGTGATTGCAGGCATCAACTACCAAAACTCATTGATATTCGCGCTGGCCTTTCTTCTGGTGAGCCTGTTTATGGTGGGTATGCTGCACACTTACCGCAACCTGTCCGGTCTGACATTAGTGGCGGGCAGCACACGCCCGGCCTTCGCCGGTGAGGAAGCCGAATTCACGACCGTGCTTAAGCGACTGGGTGATCGAACCTATGAATCGCTACAAGTGGGCTGGAATCGTGAATTATTATCCCGGGCTGAGCTGGTGCAGGATACGGAAGTTCGGATTCGTGCTTTTGTTTATGCTGAAAAAAGAGGCAGATTCAACCCCGGGCGAATCATGGTTCAAACTTTCTATCCATTGGGACTGTTTAGATCATGGTCATGGGTTGATCTGGATATGTCCACCATTGTCTACCCCAGGCCAATTGCCGGTGGTGAAGTACCCAGTGCCGTGACCACCAGTGACAAGGAGGGCGAACTGGTTCTTCGTGATGGCGCGGAAGACTTCTACGGATTGCGTGAATACCAGCCGGGCGACTCAACCCGCCATATTGCATGGAAGGCATACGCCCGTTCCGAGACTTTAATGACCAAACAATATGCTGCCTATGCAGATAGGCGAGTGTGGCTGGAATGGGATTACTTCGCGGGAATGGATAAGGAGCGCAGACTCTCGCACCTTTGTTATTGGGTGCTTGCGCTGAACAGCACTAATGATGAGTACGGGTTGCGCCTTCCAGGGGTGGAGATTGAACCCGGAAGGGGTGAGCCTCACAGGGATCGCGTCCTGCGTGCGCTGGCACTGTGTGATGCCGACTGATGGACTGGATACCACGAAATGTCCTGATCCTGCTGCTGGTTGCACTGGCCCTGGTGATATTGCCGCATGTGGTCCGATTACCTGTCTGGATTACGCTGCTCTGCGTTGCTTGCTGTGCCTGGAGGATCATGGTTTTCCGAGGGCACTGGTCGTACCCGGGAAAATGGGTGAAGGCGCTGTTTGTTTTTGGTGGATTCCTGAGTGTCGGGTTTGGCTACGGTACCTTGCTTGGCCTGGAACCGTGGATCGCAGCGCTGATTTTGGCTTTTGTGCTAAAACTTCTTGAGATGCACCAGCATCGTGATGCTCATACTGTGATCGTACTTGCTTACTTCGTCGCGTTGACAGAATTCCTGTTCGAACAATCCTTTCCCTACACGCTTTATATTTATGCGTGTATTACGGTAATCACTGCTGCGTTGATTGGACTGAATCAGGAAGCGGTTAATGTTTCCCTGCAGCAGGCCATGAAAAAAGCTTCAGTCATGCTGTTACAGGCCATGCCGTTAATGCTGGTGTTGTTTGTTCTGTTTCCAAGGATTGCACCGCTCTGGACGGTGCCCCTTCAAACGAATATCGCCAGAACCGGTGTTACCGACACATTGGCGCCGGGTAATATTGCGCGGCTGGTCCAGTCCGATGAGTTAGCCTTCCGAGCGACATTCGAAGGACCGGTACCTCCCTCCAGGCTGCTTTATTGGCGAGGGATCGTGCTGTCTTACTTTGATCACAAGGACCAGGCATGGACCCAGGAACGCCCGGGTGTTTATGGTCGAACATTGCAAAGCAAAGACGGGGAAGTTCCCTGGAAGGACAATATGGAATACCTTGGCGACGAGGTGAAATACAGTATTGTGATGGAACCCACGAATCAGAACTGGGTATTTTCGCTCACGTTACCAGAAGCGGAAGGCGACGGTCGCATGGGTTTGGTGCGTGATTTTCGTTTCTATTCGTTCCAGGAAATCAACGCGAAGTTTCGTTATGAGCTGACGTCCCATCTCGATAATCGAATGGATATCACACTGTCTGACTTCTGGCGTTATCGATACACATTGCTGCCAGACAATGACAATCCGAAGACATCGGAGCTTGCTGAATCTCTTCGGGCGAGCAGTGATACACCCGAAGAGTACCTGTCGAATGTAATGCTTTATTACGCAACCGAAGGGTTCGTATACACCCTGCGACCACCGACCCTGAACGGCGATACTATTGATGATTTTCTGTTCAACTCCAGGCGTGGATTCTGCGAGCATTTTGCGAGCAGTTTTGTGTACCTGATGCGAGGCGGGGGCGTACCTGCCCGGATCGTCGTTGGCTATCAGGGTGGTGAATACAATCGTCGCGGCAACTATGTGGCTGTCCACCAGTTTGATGCACATGCCTGGTCAGAAGTCTGGCTAGAGGGGCGGGGGTGGGTAAGAGTCGATCCGACTTCTGTCGTATCACCGGAACGGATTGAAAGTGGACTTGAGTCTGCGGTGGAAGGAGAATTCCTGTCTGATATCGGGTTGTCTCTGATGAAGTTCAGGTCCAGTCTCATTATCACCGAGCTCAGGTTACAGTTAAGTGCACTTAACCATTACTGGGATGCCTGGGTGGTGGGTTATTCACCTTCAGTCCAGATGTCGATGCTTAATCGTTACCTGGGAGAGCTGAACCGGCAGACCCTGGGTATGATTCTGGTGTCAGTGTTTTTCGGCATGCTGGGCTTTACCGCGTTACTACTGCTGCTACGAAGAAGCCAGCACAAACTTGCCCCCGCAGATCGGGAGTACCTGAAGTTCTGTCGGTACCTTGCTAACCAGGGGCTCGCAAGATCAATGGGGGAGGGCCCAATCAGTTACGCAAGGCGCGTCGTCACCTTCAGGCCCGACCTGGCGACATCGGTTGATGCGGTAACAGATGCTTACATCCGGGCGAACTTTATCGACGACCGTCCTGAGGATGTGGACACCCTCAGGAAAGCCGTGCGAAGAGTAAGGCTTAGCGTATTGGCGGGCGCCTAAGTTGCCGCGACGATGTTAATTGCGGGAATGATTGCCTGGTCAGCCGAGTTCTGGAACGATTCAATCTGGTGGAAGTTCAGGTAGCGATAGATATCATCAGCCATCGTGTCGAGGTCCTTCATGTATGCCAGATACTCTTCTACAGACGGGAGCTTACCGAGAATGCTTGAAACAGCCGCCAGCTCAGCAGAGGCCAGGTAAACATCTGCTCCATCACCGAGCCGGTTAGGGAAGTTTCTGGTGGAAGTTGACACACAGGTGGAGTTTGGCGCTATTCGAGCCTGGTTCCCCATGCACAGTGAGCATCCGGGCATCTCGGTTCTGGCACCGGCCTGGGCGAAGATGTTGTAAACGCCTTCCTCCATTAGCTGATGCTCATCCATCTTGGTGGGTGGAGATATCCAGAGTCTTGTCGGAATGGAGCTGGCTTTACTCAGCAATTGTGCCGCCGCGCGAAAGTGTCCGATATTGGTCATACACGAACCGATGAACACTTCATCGATTTTTGTACCGGTTACTTCGGATAGTGGCTTCACATCATCCGGGTCATTGGGGCACGCGAGCAGCGGCTCCTTGATTTCGTTCAAGTCGATTTCGATGATTTCTGCATATTCAGCGTTGGCGTCGGGTTCCATGAGAACGGGGTTAGCTAGCCAGGTTTCCATGGATTCAATTCTTCGGCCGATGGTTCGTGCATCACCATAACCCTCTGTAATCATCCATTTTAGCAGGGTGATGTTCGAGCTGATGTACTCGATGATCGGTTCCTTACCCAGCCTGATCGTGCAGCCTCCGGCGGACCTTTCTGCGGATGCGTCGCTGATCTCAAAGGCTTGTTCTACCTTTAGGTCAGGAAGGCCTTCAATCTCAAGAATGCGACCAGAGAAAACGTTCTTCTTGCCTTCTTTGGCAACGGTCAGCAGTCCTCTCTGGATGGCTGCATAAGGAATGGCGTTTACCAGGTCACGGAGGGTAATTCCTGGCTGCATCTCTCCCCTGAATCGTACGAGCACGGACTCTGGCATGTCGAGTGGCATCACGCCGATAGCCGAAGCGAATGCAACCAGGCCAGAACCAGCGGGGAAACTGATACCCATGGGAAATCTTGTATGTGAGTCTCCGCCGGTCCCAACAGTGTCGGGCAGTAGCATTCGGTTCAGCCAGGAGTGAATAATGCCGTCACCAGGTCGCAGGGCAACACCGCCCCGTGTCTGGATGAAATCAGGCAGGGAGTGTTGGGTTTCGATATCAACCGGCTTTGGATAAGCCGCTGTGTGACAGAATGACTGCATCACAAGGTCGGCAGAAAACCCGAGG
>DTZW01000371.1 GCA_012961165.1 Gammaproteobacteria bacterium
CATCAAGCATGCTCTGTGATTCTGCCTCAGTCGATGCATTGTCCACGACGACCAGTTCATCGGCACAAAGGGTTTGGTCTGACAGGGATTTCAGACATCGGCTGAGCAGTGCTCCGCTGTTGTAATTAACGATAATGACGGCGACCGACATCAGGACGTTTGTCCGGCTGAACTGCTGTCGTGGTTTGAAAACACACTGAAGTATTCCTGGAAAAATCTATCAGCATTGACGGACTCGGCAGCTTTTATCTTACCGGCCTGGCTGGATTGAAAGTGAGTCACACCCAGAAGCTCAGCTTCTTCCAGTTCAACCTGGACATGTCCGCGTTTGTACTTGCAGATGCCAGGATTAAAAATCGCAGCAGCTGCCAGGGGGTCATGAAAGTGGAGTAATTCGCGTTCCTGGAACCAGACGCTGGACCAGTCCAATACGATCTCCAGTAGTTTATCGCCCTTGAATTTTTTGGTGACCTGATCGGGCGTCATACTCAACTGCCAGGTTACATCAAGACCATACGCGCGTAGAGGAACGCCTGAGGAAAAAACGATGGCAGTTGCATGGGGGTCAACGATTGCGTTCCATTCCGTGGGGCCCCATGGCGTTGGATAGTCCGAGAACTTCCCACCCATAATAACAAGCTCTTTGAGCAGGTGAGGGATCTGGGGGTCCGATTTAAAGAGAGTTGCGATATTGGTGAAGGGCCCCACTGCCAGTAGCGTTACTTCACCTGGGTTCTGACGAATGGTCGTTCGCATAAAGTCTATTGCCTGCCCTTCTGGAAAACTGGACGGGGTGCCAGCCAGCCGCTCTGCCTGAGCTGCAGATAGCTGCCTCTGCTCAATGACCAGGGGTTTTTCTATTCCAGGGTAGATAGGGATATTTTTTCCCGCGGCTTCGCACAAGGTTTTCACCAGCCTTGCGCGGTTGACCGCATCGCCGGTGACAGTGGTTACGCCAAGCAAATTGCAGTTGGGTTTCTTCAGTAGATAGGATAGGGCGACGGCGTCATCTATATCACTGCCGATATCGGTGTCCAGTAGTACTTTCAGCGGCATTGTTGTGGGTACTGTTTTAGGCACTGAACCGATCGCAAAGGGAGTCACTGCAGCTGCTGCTAAAAATCCGCGTCTAGTTAACATGATCCCTTAGGAACTCGAAAGCGTTGGGTTTGTGTTGTTCGAGCTCCGATGATGAGAGCCCGGTTAGCTCGTAGGGCAGTACCAGCCAGTTATCGGTTTTATGCTGAAAATAATCCGGAGTTCGCTCGGTTCGACGGGATGCGGGTTTGTACCACAGAGCCGCAACCTTGAGGGCCTTCGGCATATTTCGCTTTAGGCGTGATTCCAGCCTGGCAATAACGGCTTGAACATTCATGCCGGTGTTGAACACGTCATCGACGATTAACAGGTTATCAATCGTATTAAGGTTTTCCAGCAGGTACTGGGTGCCGTGAACACGAACTTGTCGGTCCGGGTTGTTGACTGTCTCGTTATAGGCGCTCAGGCCCTCATAGGAGGTTCTTATGGAAATATGATTGGTTTTGATGCCAAGTGTTTGCAAACACTCCTGGACGTAGATCCCAACGGTGCTGCCCCCTCTCCATAATCCGACAATGAACGTTGGCCTGAAGCCCGAGTTAAAAATTCGGACACCGAGCCGAAAGCTATCTTCCATAACGTCCTGTTCAGTCAGAAACTGCTTGTTTCTCACAACCGACTCACTTTACGCTGTTGCTATACAGGAACGGAGAATACCAGCTCAGTGACGGAAAAACTTTATCTCGATGCACAGACCTTGTTAGAAGACAGTTGGCAGCTAGGGGCGATGGTTGCTGATTCCGGATTTCAGCCGACGTTTATCGTTGCCATTTGGAGAGGCGGGGCGCCCATAGGTGTTGCAGTTCAGGAAATGCTCAAGGCACGTGGTATTGATGCTGACCACATCGCTATTCGAACAGCCTCCTATCAGGGAATCGATGGTCGTGATGACGAGGTTCAGGTGTTCTCAATGAACTACCTGATCAAGAACATCAGTCATGCTGACAGTGTTTTGATTGTCGATGATGTGTTTGATACCGGTCGCAGTATAGAAGCTGTTATTGATCACCTGCGGGAAAAGGCGAGGCTTAATATGCCGGAAGATATCAGGATCGCAGTACCGTACTACAAGCCAGCCCGGAATCTTTCTGGCC
>DTZW01000372.1 GCA_012961165.1 Gammaproteobacteria bacterium
GTGATCGAACTGATTGAAGTGCCAACCAGGGACAGGCCAATCACCCAGCCACTAAAATTACGGCCGCCCAAAAAGTATTGTTCAGTCGTGTTGTTGGTTCGGGAAAAGTAGATACCCAGGCCCAGCATAAGGGCGAAATATAGCGCTAAGACTGCCTGGTCTAGTGGTTGAAGCAGCACCTGTTAATCCAGTTCAGCGTTCAGGGATGCAAGCTCCACGCAGGTGACAAACACGCCCACGGCGCTCTCAAGCTCGACCAGCCCTGGGAAAGTTGGGGCGAGGCGGATGTTCGTGTTCTCCGGATCCTTGCCATAGGGGAAAGTTGCCCCTGCAGGTGTCAGTTTGACCCCCGCATCTGCGGCCATGCTGATAATGGTAGTGGCAAGCCCGGGGCGTGTGTCCAGTGAAATGAAGTAACCACCACGTGGGCTGTTCCAGCTTGCCATGTTTTTTCCTGCCAGATGCTCTTCAAGCTTGTTCAGTACCAGGTCGAACTTCGGCTTGATAATGTCCCGGTGCTTTGCCATGTGGGCCTTGATGCCGTCGCTGTCTTTCAGGAAACGAACATGACGCAGTTGGTTAACCTTGTCGAAACCAATCATCTGGTCCGAAAGAAATTTTTCAAAAGCGGCAAGCTGAGATGTGCTGGTGGCCAGGAAAGAAATGCCTGCGCCCGCAAAAGTGACCTTCGAGGTTGAACCCAGCATAACGATACTGTCTGTTGTGCCAGCTTTCTCAGCAGCAGTCATTAGACTGGGGAGTTCATCACCCTGTTCCACCAGATCATGAACTGCGTAGGCGTTGTCCCAGAAAACCCTGAAGTTATCACCGGCGACTTTGGGAATTTCTGCGAACTGCTCAACGACTTCTTTCGAGTAGGTGTTGCCCGTCGGGTTGGAATATTTGGGAACACACCAGATACCTTTAATAGCGGCATCCTGTGAGACGAGTTCCTTCACCTGCTGCATGTCCGGGCCATCATCATTCAGCGGTACAGTGATCATTTCAATATCGAAATGTTCGCAGATGGTGAAGTGCCGGTCGTAGCCGGGTACCGGGCAGAGAAACTTGACGGGTCCACCGCCCCAATGCGCCATCATGTGTTCAACATATTGATACATCAGGTTAAGGCTGCTGTTGCCGCCCACCATCACCTGCTCGGATTTTGCTTTCATAAACTCAGCACCTAGTTGCCGTGCCTCTGGAATGCCGAGGATACCGCCGTAGTTGCGCACATCTGTGCCATCCTGCAACAGGTAGAAACCCTCAAGAATGCCATCCAGATCGTTGGACAGGTCCAGTTGTTCAGCGGCGGGTTTCCCTCGCGTGAGGTCCAGCCTCAGTCCAGCGTCGATATAGGTGTCAAAAATATCCTGTAATTCTGATTGTCTTGCGCGAGGATCCGTCATAGCGACAAGCCCTCCAGTTCTGTGACCTGCAACATTAGGTTCAGGTTTTGCACGGCAGCACCGGCTGCGCCTTTACCGAGGTTATCGAGCCTTGCGATCAGCATCATTTGATCGTTATGACCATAAACGAACACATCGACTCGATTTGTACCATTGGCTGCCTCTGGATTAAGGAATCCGTCCTGTAGTTCTGCATCGTCGTTAAGTGGCATGACATTGATGCAGGGCTCAGTTGCATATTGATCGCTAATGAGCTGATGGACATTTTCAATGGAATTGGTTTTAACCAGTTGGTCCCTGTGTATGGGCACGGAAACCAACATGCCTTTATAAAAGTGACCCACGGTCGGCGTGAAGAGCGGGCTGGTTGAGAGGCCGGCATACCGTGCCATCTCTGGTACATGCTTGTGTTTCAGTGCCAGGCTGTATGGCCTAGCCGGCCAGTTGGCACGCTCTGATTCATATTTTTCGATCAGCTGACGACCGCCGCCGCTGTACCCGGAAATCGCACTGATACTGATGAGTGCATCGTGTCCAAGAACGCCTGCGCTGATCAGCGGTTTTACTGTGGCGAGGAAACCGGTCGGGTAACAACCTGGGTTTGAGATCAGCCTTGCTGATGCGATGGCATCTCGCTGGCCCGGCATCAGTTCCGGCATGCCATAGGTCCAGTCAGGGTTCACACGATGGGCGGTACTCGCATCGATAAAACGGGTATGGGTGTTTTTGGTGTTCCTGACAGCTTCCCTGGCCGCATCGTCGGGCAGGCACAG
>DTZW01000373.1 GCA_012961165.1 Gammaproteobacteria bacterium
GCCATCGATACCGATCGCCTGACCAGAGATCTTTGCGCCCGCATTGGATCTCAGAAAGAGCGCCATGGCTGCTACATCCTCGGCATCAGTATATTGACGCATCGAACTCTGGCGCCGATAGGTTTGCCGGATCCTGTCGGCGTCCACGCTTTGCTCTTTGGCCGCCTTTTCTATGACGTTATCAATACGAGGGCCGTTTACGCTGCCAGGGCGAAGTTTTACATCTATGGTTTGCCCCTCAGGGTGTAACGCTGAAAAAATCGCCAAATGAGATCCATGCCCCAACTTTCGAATTCGGCATCCTCAGTCAATCCACAAACCGCCTGTTCCGGCATACTCGGCGATTGAAGCAATGTCGCACAGGTTGCTATTGCTCCTTTCACGGACATACCGGGCCATAGGTGACCAGAATCAGGTTGGCCACAACTCACGGCTTCATGGCCTGTTATTGAACAATCTGTATAGGCTACACATCGCAAGCCATTGTCCTCCGAGAGTTTATTTTTCCACCCGATCGGACCCGATGCACATGACAAACCGTGAGCCCAGGCCGCTAAAGTATCATCGGCGGATTCATAAATATAACCATCAGCAGCAGGTTTACCGTCGCTGCGCACTGTATCGTCTCCCTCCGAGTAGAGATGAAACATAGGAACAGATTGCTCAGGCGCACAGGCAAAACCCGGCGCTAATTGCGCAATGATCGGCGCGATGGCTGCGAATCGATGACTCAAGTTGCAACCGAGTCTAAGTGCCATCATACCTCCATTACTCACCCCAAGAAGATAGTGCCGTTGAGGATCAGTATGAAATTCAACCTCAACGGCATTCAGCACTTTCTCGATAAACCCCAGATCATCACCACAGGAAGTCCATGCGCAGCGTGAACAACTTGAACAATCCGGCGGGCACGGAAACTTTTGTGCATCAGCAACACAATGTGGCGTTGAATCTGGATCCGAGGACGCAAGGTTTGATGCCATATCGTTCCACGACGTGATCTGATAACCAAACCCTGGTTGTTGTGAGGTACGAAAGTGTTGGCCCTGTGGATAGACAGCGATGTAACCAAACCTCGCTGCGTGACGGTTAACACCGTGAAAAGCTTCAAAGCCGGTCGCAGTACTCATATATCCATGAAGGCCAAGGACTAAAGGAAGCGGGATAGATTTTTTTGATTTGGGCACATAGACAAAATACTCGCGTTGGACACCATCATGAACCATCGCGCGCTTATGCATCTGACCGGAGTCAGAATCATTCGCTAAGGGCAGTGAATGGTAGAAAACCAGGCTAACCAATAATGCTGACACCGACAAAAAACGAACATCAAACATCACATTACGCCTCCACGGTCGCCAGCCGACCCATAGACCAGAACCGGTGAAAGCACCGCTCGAGAACCCAGAGCCAGATAACCGTTGCCATAAAAAGCGTCCGCAGTATGAACTGCCAGTGCCGATCACGGGAAACGTTGGTTGCTGCAGTGTCCCAGACGATCCGGGAAATTTCAGCGAAAGGACCTGACAGGTCTGCTGCACTCACGGGCAGTCCAGAAAACTGGCACCGTCAAGATGACGTCTAATCTTTTCAGGCATGGTGATTTTCATGTGTTCGACAATGGATGGCAGGATATCAACGATTCCCGGGGTCTTGTAGTAACGATCGTTGCGGCACGTACTGTTGGTCACAATCCATGTCGTCCGTTCTCTTGACGACTGACCGCCATGACCTTTGCCATCTTTCTCCTTGCGCCCGTGATCCGTCGTGACGACCACCAGCCAATTTTCGCCTGACTTTGCCTGCCTGGCCTGAATCGATTGCCAGATATCACCCATGAGATCATCCGCGAACCGAACGGCGGCGTCGAGCTCTGTACTATCGCCGTATCGATGGCCCATATCATCAGTATATTGAAGGTAGACCCAGGTAAGATCGGGACCATGAACTGCGATGTAGTCAGCTGCCTGGCTCGCAACAAAGGTGTCGATATTCTTGATGTTCCCCGAATCCCGTGCTATCGGGAAACGTTTTTGATCGTTTTCCATCCCATCGACATAGTGATCAAGTTTCATACCACCCGCCGCATCCAGGCCATCGCCAATGAGTCGGGTCCGATTGTCCTCCCAGGTCGAGAATAGCGCGGTATGCAACGAAGGGTCGTGAGCCTTGGCGATGCGAAATATTCCCCAGTACCCGTAGTCGGGATTACTAACCCGATTATTCCAGACATTATGTTTGTTCGCCCAGGTCCCGGTCAGCAGGCTCTGATAACTCACCGCAGAAACGGTCGGGCTCTCTGAGTCGCCGCCGACTTCGCCGCCAACATAAGCTCGCGTGTATCCGCCTTCACCACTGATCAAATCGAGGTTGGGCGTTTCCACCCGCTCAATCACATCTGCCGGAATGCCATCCAGTAGCACAAAGAGGGTTTTGCGCGTCGCCAGGTCACTGCTCGCATTGACCTGGCAGCTTAAGACCAGTGACAGAACAAGGCCGGTGAAACCCGAACTACTCAAGAGATACTGTCAGAGACTGGTAGATGGCCACCGACAGATCATCACGCAGCCGCCATGGTGAGGCGAATAGTTGTGACATGCCGATGACGATGACGTCCTCGACCGGGTCCAGCCAATAAACCGTGCCCGCGGCGCCACCCCAGTCCAGTTCTCCCTTTGAAGACAGCACGCCTCGCCTTATCGGATCTATGTAAACACCAATGCCCAGTCCGTGACCGCCACCAATCCCCAGATTGCGATCATGGTCAGGTCCAATATTGGCTTCGGTAATCGATCGGGGTAGATGATCTTTGGCCATATACTTGATGAGCTTGGGGCTGAGAAGCCACTTGCCATCCACTTCACCGCCCCGACGCAGCATTTCCAGAAATTTGAGATAGTCACCCGCTGTGGATATAAGCCCGAAGCCACCGGCATCAAACGGTGCAACGCGATAGTCCGATTGAAACGGCAAGCCGGAAACGAGTTGCATGCCGTTTTCAGCTTTGTTCCAGGCATGACTGGATGCGAGCCTGTGCAGCTTTTCTGCGGGCACGGCAAAAAACGTGTCCTGCATCCGCAGTGGTTCGAACAGGCGCGACTTCATGAATTCGCCGAGGCTCTGCCCGGAAATTTTTGCGACAACAGCGCCCAGGACATCCGAGGAATAACCGTATTTCCAGCCTTCTCCCGGATCATGTTGGAGCGGTAATCGCGAGAGCCGTTCGACAAACGTGTCAACGTCCTGACTACCTACCAGGTCTGCTTCGCCGATCAGCTTTGCCAGCATCTCGTCCCTATAACCGTAACTCAGTCCAGACATGTGGGTGAACAGATGATGCATGGTCATTTTTATCTTTGCTGGACGCAGCGCACCATTCTCGTAGACCTGCATATCCTTGAAGTTCGGTAAAAATTTCTCGACCGGGTCATCCAAATGAAAATGACCTTCCTCGTAGAGGATGAGCGCCGCAACAGCAGTCACAGCCTTGGTCATAGAATAAACCCGGAACAGGGTATCAGCCTGCATGGGCAACTCGTTGTCCATGCCAAGCACGCCTTGCGCGCTCGTCTGCACGAGTTTTCCGTGTCGCGTAATCATGGTCACCATGCCCATGACGCGACCTTCCTCAACATATCTGCTGGCGACCCGATCGACTCGTTGTAACCTCTCTGCCGAGATACCCAACTCTTCTGGTGGAGTTAGTTCTTCTGCCTGCGCTCCGATCACCGAGAAGCACAACATCACCAGGATGCCCAAGGCAGCCTGTACAGCAAATTTCATCTGTCGCTTTCCCATCGTAATAGGGTCTCCTTGTTCGAGCCGCATCGCGCCATGCTAGACTCATTGCCTGGTTCAATTTTTATATGGTGACAGGTTCTTGCCGAGAGCCCTCGTACTAATATCGTTTTTATTCTTCTCGCTACCGTGCGTGTCCCTGGCTGGCGGTACCTTTCGTGCTAGCCATGCCATGGAATATGGTGGTGCTGAGAATCTAAATCCTTACGATCCCAATCGATTTACCCCGACGATCTACTTCCTTTATAGCAGACTCGTCAGACCGGACAACAAAGATAGCCCTTCTCCTGATCTGGCTTTGTCGTGGTCAGGGAACGAGACAGCAACGATCTGGCGATTTAATCTGAGGCACGATGTCACTTTTCATGACGGGTCAAGCTTTGGTGCCACTGACGTCGCCTATTCAATGTCGTTCATGCTGGACCCCGCCATAGACTCACCACTGATTTCTACACTCGGTATCGTCGATCATGTCGAGGTGATCGATCAGTACACTGTCGACATGCATCTCAAGGCAGCTCACGCAGATTTCCCTGTGTTGTTGATGGACTATCGAGCACGGATCATCCCGGAAGACATCGGCATGGGCATTCGCGAAAAGGGCATCGGCACAGGACCCTTTGTGTTGTCCGACCTTGATCCGGAAGGCATCACCAGACTGGTTGCCAATCCCGATTATTTCCTGGGTCCACCCGGACTCGATGGTATCGAAGTCATCGCGGTTAACGACGCCAACGCCACAATGCAGGCGTTACTGTCAGATCAGCTGGACATCGTCCAGCGCGTCAGCCCAAGGCTGGAAGGATTATTTCGCGGCAATGATCGCTTCAGTGTGCAACGTTTTCCAACGGGCGACATGAATCCCATCGTTTTTCGCACCGACATGCCGCCTTTCGACGATGTGAGGGTTCGGAAGGCCATTCGTGTGGCCGTCGATCGGCAAAAGCTGATTAACACCGCGGTGGGTCACGGCGGCGCTGTCGTTGCCTGCGACCACCCGGTCTGGCCCGGTGATCCCTATCGCTGGCCCGGCGAGTGTAAACAGGACCAGGCACTGGCGAGACAACTGCTGGCAGAAGCGGGATATGCGGACGGGCTGGAATTTGATCTTTACACGACCACACTGTTCGCGGCGGGAGTGAGCATTGCCGAGGTTTACCAGAAGCAGCTTTCTGAAGTCGGCGTGAAAGTTAACATCATCCTGGCTCCGGCGGACGGTTACTACGGGGATGTCTGGTTAACCAAATCTGCCTGTGTCGGCTACTGGGGTCACCGGCCAGCAGATCAATACCTCAATGAGCTCTATCGGTCTGGAGGTGCCTGGAATGAAACCTACTGGAATCGCCCGGACTTCGATGCATTGCTCGATGCTGCAAGGGCCGAACTTGATTTCGAAAAACGTAAAGCACTCTACTGGCAGGCTCAGGAAATGCTGTTTGAAGAAGGTGGCAGTTTCATGCCCATGCACTACATCAACATTCGGGTGTCAAACGCTGCGGTCAAAAATCTTGACCCGATCATGGAATTTGCTGTGCCGTGGTACAAGGTTACCAAGGACTAGGTTATGAATACCGTCAGTTTCTCGGCTATGGCAGACGGCACTGAAGCCGACTACCGTTTACTTAAGGAATTCGAACAGACCCACGTTGATGGTCTGCCCGATAGAATACTGAGCGCGTTGCAGGGGCTGACCAACAGTCTCGATGGCTACAAAATCGATCGCTTGCAGCATTCCCTGCAAGCCGCGACCCGGGCGGAAGCTGACGGCATGGACATCGAGTGGATCGTCGCAGCCCTGATTCATGATATCGGCGATGACCTTGCACCGTTGAACCATTCACAACTCGCAGCGGCACTGATCCGGCCCTATGTACGGGCTGAAGTCACCTGGGTAGTCGACATGCACGGGCTCTTTCAGATGGTTTATTACGCAGAATATCGGGGTGAGGATCCTCATGGCCACGACGCCTACAAGGATCATCCTTTCTATGAAAGCTGTGTCAGGTTTTGTCAGCGCTGGGATCAGTCGTCGTTCGATCCTGACTATCCCATGCAGAACCTCGAACACTTTGCGCCGATGGTGCGGGAGGTTTTCTCAAGACCGGCGTTCGATCCGAAGATCATTGGAGAGCTTCCCTAAAGTACTGAATCCAGCAGGGAACGAGTGTACGCATGCTGGGGGTTTCTAAAAACAGCGGCCGCAGCGCCCGCTTCACGTACCTCCCCTTTCTGTAACACGATCACCTCATCACAAAGTGTTTCGACGACGGCCAGATCATGTGAGACAAACAGCAGTGACAGATCACTTTCAGATCGCAACACCAGCAACAATCTGATAATTGACGCCTGAACCGACACGTCAAGTGCTGAGGTAATCTCATCACACAGGATCAGGTCAGGTTTCGCAGCCAGTGCCCGTGCGATGGCAACACGTTGTTTTTCGCCACCAGACAACTGAGCGGGAAAGCGCCGGCGATACGAAACTGGCAGGTTGACCCGCTCAAGTAACGCATCGACTTCATCCTCTATCGCACCACGCTCAAGATCGAAGTACAGTTCTACCGGTCGGCGTAAAATTTCTTCGATTGTTTTTCTCGGATTGAGCGACGCATCAGGATTCTGGAAGACCAGCTGCACTTTACGCAGACACTCCCGGTGACGTGACTCGACCGGCAAGGCAAGATCGTGTTCACCCAACAGGGTGATGCGTCCCTGATAAGGCCGCTGCAGTCCAGCGACAGTTTTAAGAATCGTGCTCTTACCACTACCGGATTCGCCAACAAGGCCTAAAATCTGCCCACGCCTGATTCGAAAACTGATGTCGCGAGTGGTCAATGTTGGTTCATCGCCCCTCAGTTTTTTGAACAACGACGGTCGTTCGTAGCTGACTCCCAGTCCTTCAACTTCAAGCACCGTGTTTTCACCGGGTTCAACCGTGACAATTTCCAGACCAGGACGGATCAGGTCCTGGGACACCGCCTCTTCTACCAGATTACATTTCACCTCTCGGTCCAGAAACTGCCGGGTCAGCGGTGTCATCTCCCTGCAGCGTTGCTCTACCAGCGGGCATCGTTCTGCATAGACACATCCGGCCATCGAATCTCGCTTACCGGGTTGCGGCAACATGCCCTCAATGGCCTGGGGCAAGGTCCGCTGGTGGAGATGAGGAATGCTGGCGAGCAGACCCTGGGTGTAAGGGTGAACGGGCGATTCCAAAAGGACTTCTCGGCTGCCTTTTTCAACCACCTCACCGGCATACATAATCGCTATCTGGCGACAGACAGTACTGATTACGCCAATATCATGACTGACGTAGACCATTGCCGTATTGGATTCAGCCGATATTTTCTGAAGCAATTCCAGCACATGCGCCTGTGTGGTGACGTCCAATCCCGTGGTCGGTTCATCCAGCAGTAATAGATCAGGTTCGCCTGCCAGCGCCATGGCAATCGCAACACGCTGCTGCTGGCCACCCGAGAGCTCGTGGGGATAGCGGGTCAGGATCTGCTCAGGCGCCGGCAGTCTCACCCGCTCGAACAACTCAATGCAGCGTGCATTCCAATCCGCCGGTGCGATCTTGGCGTGCAGGCTCAATGCCTCAAACATCTGCGCTTCGATTCGAAGTGTGGGTGTCAACGCCTGCCCCGCATTCTGCGGGATAAGCGCCATTCGACCACCACGCAGAAGCTGCAATTGATGGGCGGCAAGCTCTCCAGGGTCCTCACCCTGAAACGTCACTGACCCGTTCAATCGACTTAATCCTGTTTTGTAGTAGCCCATAACGGCCAATAGGAGCGTACTCTTACCACAACCACTCTCGCCCACCAGACCCAGCGTATCTCCCGCCGCCAGTGTCAAATTGACATCATGGACTATCGACACCTCGCGCCCGTCTGAACCGGGGTAGCCAATGGCAAGGTTTTCAATCGAGAGTAACGACTCACTCATACCGGCGTTCTCGTTGTTTTATCCAGGCCCATCGATTTCGCCATGGCGTCCGCGGTCAGATTGATACCGATGATCAATGAACTGAGCGCAATCATTGGCACAAGTACCGGCCAGGGAGCAAGCGGCAGATAAATTCTGGAATTGGCAATCATCAATCCCCAATCCGGCGTTGGTGGCGTCACACCAAAGCCGAGAAACGACAGGGCGCTGAATGCCAGCAGCATCCACGACCAGCGCATCGCGCTTTCCACCATCAGTACATCGCGCACGTTCGGTAAAATCTCTCTGAAAATAACGCTCAGGGTTCCTTCGCCTCGCGCTTTGGCTGCGAGCACATAGTCCTTTACAACGACCTCAAGTGTCGCAGCACGAGCAAGGCGCACGACGCCAATACCGTAAAAAAATCCGAGTGTGAAAATCATCACATGAGCCGCGTTGCCGAAGCTCGCGATGACGAGCAGCAAAAATATCATCCAGGGAATCGCCAGGAATATGTCAACCGATCGCATAATCAACTCATCGAACCGACCGCCCAGGAAGCCAGCAAGAATCCCGAAAAAACCACCCCACGTGACGGCCAGAAAGGTGCCGAAAATCGTTACCAGAATCGCTTCCCTGCCACCGAGCATCGTGCGGGTGAGCACGTCCCTGCCAAGCGTATCGAGACCGGCCCAGTGTTGCAGCGACGGCCCAATGTGGTCGACGACCTCTGACTGCGCATTAAATTCATAAGGGACGATCCAGGGGGACGCCACCGCCATCACCAGATGGAAGATCACAATCGAGAAGCCAATTCTGCCTGACCTTGACGCCAGTACACCCTCCAGAATCTCTCGAAGGATGTTCATGACTGCAGGCTCTGAGTGCGCAGCTTGGGGTTGAGCAGCAAGGACAATAGATCAGCGATAAGATTCAGCGCGACATAAATCGACGCCATGAGCAAGGCAATGGCCTGCACCAGAGGAAAGTCCCGATCCGAAATCGCATTAACCGACAATCTGCCGATCCCTGGATAGTTGAACACCACCTCAACCACCAGCACACCGCCAATCAGCCACGCGATATTGAGCGCGATCAGATTGATCGCCGGTAACAGCGCATTGGGTAGCGCGTGCATCACGACCAGGCGCAATCGCGGCAAGCCTTTCAGTTGCCCCATCAGGACAAAATCTGAAGCGAGCACATCAATCATGCTGGTGCGAACCATCCGCATGATGTGTGCCACCATTACAAGCGTCAGCGTCATGACCGGCAGAATGATTTTTGAGAGTACTTCCAATAGCGGCGCATCGGCCCGCATGATGACAATGCCAGGAAACCATCCGAGCCAGACACTAAAAAGAGATATGAGGAGCGTCCCGGTAATGAATTCAGGGACTGTCATGCAGAAAATGGCTACCGAAGAAATCCACAGATCAGCTTTCCTGTCGCGGTAAAGCGCCGCTATCGCACCGAGAACAATTGCCAGGGGAATGCCAATCAGCGCTGCGGTCAGCCCAAGAATTATCGTGTTGCGAAATCGGGGGCCGATGACCTCCTCAAGCGGCTTGCTTCGCTTGATGCTCTTGCCTAGATCGCCCTGCGCCAGGCCGACAGCCCAGTCTTTGTACCTGACATAGGCCGGTGCGCTGAGATTGTGTTCGGCCCGACAGTTTTCAAGTCGCTTGCCCTGTGCCATCTGACCCAAAAACGCCTGGCAGGCGTCTCCAGGCAACATTTCGACTGCGCTAAAAACGACAACAGAAACCACCCAGAGGGTGATGAGAGCATAAACGAAGCGCCTGCCTATGAGAGCGAGCAAATAATTTCCTTAATTACAGTGATGGAAGAGGTTTCTAATGGCTTTTGTTATCGAGCGCAGCTGAAAAAGCGCTGATGTCCTCAGGGCCGATGCCACAACAACCACCGATAATACTGGCACCCTGATCGATGAAACGAATGCAGGCATCAACAAAATGGTCAGTCGTCAAATCAGTGCGGCGCTCAGTCTTGAGGTCATTGTCCAGCGTCCAGCCTTCCGGTACCTGAGCGATTCGGTTAGCGTAACAGCCAAGTGGTTTATCCGTCAGGGCTTTGAGTTCCTGCAGCCCGAATTCAATCGCTTCAGGCAGGGTGCAGTTAAAGAAGAATCCGGCCAGATCGAGATGCGCAATCTTGTTGTAGGCCGCGGTAATGGACTCGCCGCTGCGCAAACCACTGCCGGGCGTCTCGTTGAGCGTCCAGGACACGTAGACCGGTTTACCTCCGCCAAAGGCCACCGCCTGAGTCGCAGCATTGAGCGCCTCGGTTGCCGATGACATGGTTTCACAAATGAACACGTCCACATTGGGTGCCAGCGCTTCAACCAGATTCAGATAAACCGGCATCGCCTCATCAGCAGGTGGCACCAGGTCAGGACGATAGCTTTCCGAAAGCGGCGGCAGCGAACCGGCAATCTGTACGGCTTGACCGCTTTCATCTACTGCTCTTCTGGCAAGTTCGCCGCCCAGTACTGTCAGCGCAACGTAATCATCCTCCCGTCCCTCTTTGCCGAGGTAACTAGGGATCGTCGAGTAGGTATTGGTGATAATCATCCGGGCGCCGGCATCGATGTAATCCCGATGAATTTCGACAACCAGTTCAGGCTTTTCAATCAGCACGGTGGCAGACCACAGACCTTGCTGCGCCCCCTGATAGCGTTTTGCTATCTCGACGCCCATTCCACCATCGAGAACGATGACCGACATATCTCTCCCCAGAATTGATTTCACACGTTGTTTGACTATATCACTGTTCGACGCAGCCTATTTCGCCCAGGCGCATAATCCCAGGCGAACATTGTCAGTGGTTTGAACTTTCTCTGCTGTGATCAACTTATTTTTGTTGTTTACGCACACTAGAACATCATCGCCATAGCCCGCAATATCCAGCAGGATCTGGTCCAGGTGGCGATACTGAACGTCATGTCCTTCTCCAGCATATTCCCGCATTGTCACATCGGCTGCTGCAAAAGTATTACGCCAGACCTGCAAGTCCTCTTCACCCAGCACCGCATCGGCGAGACCGCGATAAACAAAGACCGGGACTTTAACGTTTGACGTATCGATCGCACCTTCTTTGCAATAAAGGGAGATTTCGTGATCCAGTGGCGTTGCATCTGCCATCTGCCCACGCAAATTGTGAGCTCTTGCGGCTTCATCAAACGCAGTGTCCTGAAAGCCTTGTACCTGGTGCATGGGGCTGTCTGGCGCAAAGCCGAAAAACTGCATCGGCTGGCGCAACATATCACGATATCCACTGGCCGGTGAATCCTGACCACATCTCGATGGTTGGCCGAGCGACGGCGATGTCGCTGCCATGTGGACTGACAAGAGTCGGTTGGTATTACGTGAGGCGATCTTTGCCGTGTATGGACCGCCGCCGGAAATACCAAACACCGCGAACTTATCAACGCCGACATGACTCAGTACTGCTTCAACCTCTTCGGAAAAATCTGCCATGTCCAGCTCAGGATCGTATTCGGTCTGGCCGAAGCCATTTCGTTCAACCGTAATCACCCGAATCTGCAGCGTTTCCCGCATCGATCTCAAAAAATCGAGCAATCGAATGACACGGACCGAAGTGCCGAGGCCACCTGTAAACACCACCGGCAACCAATCTGGTTCGCCATCGTCGATGTAGTGCACTCTTCTGCCATCGGCCAACACCAGTTCCTGAACTGTGGGACCCAGCGAATCGAACATTTCCGGCAGCACGTTGACGGGGAGATCAGATTTTGCCAGAGCAGCGACCGACATCAGTAATCCGATGAGCAACAAGATGATTTTCATGAAAGTCTCCATCACCGATAAAGCCATGACCCTACCATGGCAGCGTCCTAATCAGCTTGCTATATTGCACCTCTAACATGACCCTGGAACATGACCCTGGAACATGACCCTGGAGTAGACGATGAATCGCAAAGTAATTATCTCTTGCGCAGTGACTGGCGCGGCGGATAACGCGAGCAGACATCCCGATCTACCGATAACCCCCAAACAGATCGCAACGGCTGCGATTGAGGCGGCCATCGGCGCGGTCAAGAAACACGGCTGGTCCCGCGCCCAGGTGTCCGTGCCGGGACGCCCGGGTAAAAATGGTGGCCTGCAGCAGGTCTGGTGGGGCGTTGGCGCGTTCGGGCAATCTGGAGACCCTGAATCACAACGCTGTCAGGTCTGGCACTGTCTTGATGTCCCCGGCTATGGCCTCGGTGGATTTCTGGGTTACTACTGGGCCGTTGATGCCGACATTGATCGATGGAACGGCGAACTGTTTCGATCTCAGGCCGCAACGATGACAGAACTGACGGGCGTGCTGATGGCCTCTGAGCTTGATGCCATTGCCCCCCGCTAGGTTGAACCAGGATGCTTTCTTCGGCAGACAATGTCGGGTCATAATGGCGCATTCAGGTCTGAGGCTATACTGACCATGACAACATTATTAAACCGGGCACTAATCCCCACTATGCTGGATCAGCAAATAGACCTGAGTACTCCTATCATTGGCGCGACAATCGATGTTGATCTTGCCAAAGCCTTCAGCGCCCCGGCAGAAGAACTGGAGAAACTCACCCAGCAGTTGTACACCACCCTCATCGATCATCTGGTTGTATTCCTTGAGAATCAAGCCATCTCGCCACAACAACAGGTGACGCTGGCAAAACAATTCGGTTCTCTCGACCTCCCGCATCCGCTCTATCAGAAGCTGGCGGAGCATCCTGAAATTGTCGAACTTGAGAATGATGGCGACAGGCCACCGGACACAAACGATTGGCATACGGACCTGACCTTTCGATCCAATCCACCTTTTATGTCCATTCTTTATGCCAAGGAAGTTCCGATCACTGGCGGTGACACACTCTGGGTCAATATGTACGCGGCATATGACGCCCTGCCGCAAGCAATGAAATCCATGCTGCATGAGTTGTCAGCGATCCACGACATGGGCACCTTCAGAAATGATTATCTCGGAGAGACCATGGACACCAATGCCGTCAACGAGGCAATGCGGGAACTGGGTTCAGCGGTTCACCCGATAACGCCCGTGCATCCAGTGACGGGCAAACGTTTTCTCTACGTCAACC
>DTZW01000374.1 GCA_012961165.1 Gammaproteobacteria bacterium
TAGAACTCCAGGCCTTCCTGGCATCGAACAGCGAACCCTGAACTAATGAAGTTCACGTATCACCGTGGCAACAGCGAGTATCTGTAAGCTTGCGACTATGAAGCCTTTAGTCTTTCGCTCCAAGCTATGTAATAAAAATGTAAATTTTACTCCGACCCCAATTATTCTTTCAGAACTGCAAGACCTCCTGGCAAAGCTATCAATTGATGACTCGCGTAAGGTGCAACCGTTGAGCGAATAAAGCCAGTCTCTGCAAGCCGCCCGAAAACTTAAACGCATTGCGGGCAGGTGTCGTTAGCGAACGTAAGGCTAATATTCGTTAGTCTGCTCCTGATTGTTACAGCTATTCTGAGTGGGGGCCGCCCCTACCAGCAGGCTGGTAGTCAGGGGAACTGCGAAACCCGTCACGATTTGGCATGACCACTGCTGCAAGGTTGTGATTAGTCAGTCTGGTGTCTGCAGGAATGATATCGTTTAGATATAGTACGTACGCAGTGACTGCGTAGACTTCGTTTTCCGACAACGATTTTTCGTTTCCGTAAGGCATTGCTCGGTTAACGTAATCAAATAGAGTTGTGGCATAGGGCCAATAGCTTCCCACGGTTTTTAGTGGTCTTGTGCTGGTGAGTGTGCCTCGGCCACCGGCGAGAGAATTGCCTGTTTGTGTGCCATCTGAACCATGACATGCCACGCAGTGTGTTGCATATAAAGTCCTGCCACCGGTGACTGACCCTTCACCAGCAGGTAAACCTGTGCCGTCAGGTGCGACAACCGATTCAAAATCCGTCGGCGCGGGTTTGCCGAGCGAAGGTCCGAGATCGTGACTCAGCTCGGCCGCAGCAAAGGATACCCAGCAGACTAGTAGAACGGCAATGCTACGCGTATACATTCGTTATTCGACCTGTGTGCTCTACCTGCCAGCTCTGGATTCCGTTGTAATGATAGATGACAAGCGGTGACTGCCCCTTAAGCGCCTGTTCGCGTGTTGGTTGCGTATTCCCGGCAGTATCTATAGCCCTACTCTGCAATGTTGCCGGTTGGCCGTTCCATCGCCATGGGATCCGGAACCTTACCGGTTGCAATCGACCGGTACCAGATTGAATTTCTGCTTCGGCCCAGGAGTTGCCGCCGTCGGCGCTGACTTCAACCGTTCGAATCTCGCCATTACCCGACCAGGCCAGGCCGGATATTTCATATACCCCTTTTTCTTGCAACTTCATTTTACCAGACGGCGAGGTGATGATTGATTTGACTTCCATGCGAAGGGAAAACTGTTGAGCAATTCCATCGGCCATCAAATCGGTATACTTGCTCGTTTCTTCCCGGGTATGAGCGGGCTGATCCATTAGCTTTAGGCTGCGAAGCCATTTGATGCTGAGATTACCCTCGCAACCCGGAACCAGAAGACGCATTGGGTAGCCCTGGGCCCCTCGAAGCGGCTCACCATTTTGATAGATCGCAACCATCGCCTCCTCTGTCGCCAACGACAGTGGCACACTTCGGTTATTGCTGGATGCATCTGCCCCCTCGGCGATCACCCATTTGGAAGCGGACTGGATCCCGGTTTCTTCAAGTAGATAATGCAGTGGTACACCGGTCCATTCGGCGCAAGAAATCAGACCATTCAGTTCTCCTGCAGTCATGTCTGCTGCGGCCGGAAAGGTATTTTGATAGCTGTTCCCTGAGCATTCGAGAAACAGTATTCGGCTTTGCATGGGATAGCGAAGTAGCGCCTCATAGTTGAACGTCAGGGGGCGATCAACCATGCCGAAGATTGTCAGGGTATGTCGGGCTGGATCAATATCAGGTATACCGCTGTGGTGTCGTTCGAAATGCAGGCTGTTTGGCGTAATTGTACCGTTCAAAGATTGCAGAGGTGTTGAAGACGATCCCGCCTCGGGGCCAAAAGGGTGCGCAATGACTCGCTCGCGCCCGAGATGCGCGTGATGGGACGGTTGTCCATAGTCACTCGACGGCGCACCTGGTCGACGCAGCCAAGGTTCTTCTGCCACGACCGGCGAGAGAATCGCACCCACTCCAACCGCAGAGCCCATTTGCAGCAATCGCCTGCGGTTCAAAAGGCCGTTGCCGGCAGACGGAGATTCGGTCATGAGGGACGATCTCCGTATACCGTTGCTCGGTGCATTTCACCTGGGATATCGCCGG
>DTZW01000375.1:0-533 GCA_012961165.1 Gammaproteobacteria bacterium
AGAGAACACAAGAGGCTGGATTCATTAGTGGCCTATTGCGAGGCGCCAGCCTGTAGACGCCGCGCTTTACTTCACTACTTTAGTGAGCAAATCCAATCATGTGGTAATTGTGATAACTGCATCAATCCGCCGATTTTGCTTGATGGCACTGAACTCGCCAAGATGGTCTTATCTACCGTCTATCGCACCGGGCAGTTATTTGGCGCGGTTCATATTATTGATGTATTGCGTGGCTCCCTAACAGAAAAGGTTATAGAAAAAGGTCACGAGAGATTGAGCGTCTTCGGAGCCGCGCCCGGGTACTCGAAATCTTACCTGCAAGGGTTTATCAGACAGCTTGTGGCTGCAGGCCATGTGACGCTGAATATCAAAAAATTTGGCGGCCTGGAAATCTCCCAAAGTGGCTCAGTGATCTTAAGGGGTGAATTGAAATTTGAATTTAAAAAGATTGAGGACATGCCCATGGAAAGCAAGTCCTCGCGCAGTTTGAAAAAAAGTATTACAGAGCATAGTTACACAGATGAGAATGCCGA
>DTZW01000375.1:647-2153 GCA_012961165.1 Gammaproteobacteria bacterium
ATGAGTTTTCCAAACTATTTGGTGTAGGGGCCAAAAAATTGGAAAAGTATGGGGACGTGTTTCTCGCTATTATCAATAACGAGCAATGAAAAAGGTTAGAACAAATTGAAGCCCCTCACCTTCATCCTCCTGTTTTTGCTAGGTGGTGTTGCACTGGCCCAATAAGAGCCACTAACAACACAGTCATTACCGTATTGCCGATGAGGGAACATCGTCAAACGACGCGTAATTTAGTCGACAAAGTCGCGCATACAAACCATCTAACTCCATCAATTCCTGATGGCTCCCTTGCTCCACCAACCGCCCATGATTTAAAACCAGGATGCGGTCACAGTCGCGAATAGTCGCCAATCGATGGGCAATCACTATCGCCGTGCGGCCCTCAAGCAAAATCTTCAAAGCCCGTTGGATGTTTCGCTCCGAATAACTGTCAACATTAGCTGTCGCCTCATCCAGCACAAGAATTCGAGTATCTGCTACCAGTGCACGAGCAAAACTTATGAGTTGGCGCTGACCCAACGATAGGTTGCCCCCACCCTGATCCAGAACAAATTGATAATTACCGGGAAGTCGTGCAATAAAGTCATGCGCGCCTACCGCCTGCGCAGCACGCTCGACGTCAGCGGCATTCTTGGTCACGCTGGCATAGCGAATGTTCTCAAATATAGTGCCTGAAAACAAAAACGGCTCCTGTAACACCATCGAGACATGGCGACCAATGGAGTCCTGCGACAGGGTTCGCAAGTCATGACCATCAATACAAACCTGACCTGATAGTGGATCATAGAATCGGCGCAACAAGGCGGCTGTTGTTGATTTTCCAGAACCTGTAGGCCCGACGATCGCTATTTTCTCCCCCGGAGAGACAGAGAAAGAAACGCTTTCTAAAACCGAAATCTCAGGGGTGTATTGAAAACTGACCTGATCAAATGAAATGGCACCACTACAATTCACCAGATCCAATGCGTCGGCAACGTCGCTCACCGTTTCAGGCACGTCCAGCACTTCCAGAATCCTCTGGCCCGACACCGTTGCCCGCTGCATCATGCTGTACTGAATGGTCAGTGAACGAATGGGGTCGAAAAATCGCTGCACATAGAAAAGAAAGGCGACCATCACCCCTAATTCAAGCGCACCAGAAAAAACCATGCGGCCCCCGACAACGACAATGATTGCCATTGCTCCACCCGTTAACCCATCAACAATCGGCACATTGACCTGAGCCAGTTTGGCAGCCCGCAAGTGCGTTTTTAGATTAAGATCGGCAAGATCAGAGTAAAGTTTATGGTTATCCTTTCCTCGCACCATTGCTTTGACTGTTCTGACGCTGTGGATCGCTTCTGCCAACGCGCCGTTGGCCATCGAATTGGTTTCTCGCGCTCTTCGAAACGCGGCCCGGGCATGGGGCAACCAGAAATACCGTACGACCAGGAGAATCGGCACAATCGAAAGCGTCAACAGGCCGAGTTCAGCGTCAAGCACCAATAGTGTAATGACGATGCCGAA
>DTZW01000376.1 GCA_012961165.1 Gammaproteobacteria bacterium
GGTGGTAACGACACAACCCGTAACTCTATCTCCGGTGGTGTGCTGGCGTTAAACCAGAATCCCGCGGAATACGAAAAGCTAATTCAAAATCCAGGGCTGATCCCAAAAATGGTCCCCGAAATGATTCGATGGCAATCGCCGGTTGCACACATGGCGCGAACCGCACTGCAGGATACGGAGCTCGGCGGCAAGAAAATAAAGCAAGGTGACCGGGTCTGTATGTGGTACATCTCAGGAAATCGGGACAAAGACTCAATCGATAATGCCGATAAGTTCATCATCGACAGAGAGAATCCAAGGCAACACACCGCCTTTGGGTACGGTGTGCACCGCTGTGTAGGTAATCGCCTGGCCGAGATGCAGCTACGTGTGATCTGGGAAGAAATCATGAAGCGGTTTTCAAAGATCGAAGTGACGGGTGAACCCAAGTACCTCACATCCAGCTTCATTCACGGCATCACCGACCTGCCGGTAACCCTAAAAGCTTAAACCAAAAGTAACAATAAAGGGGACGGAGGGAATTAGAATTTAATTCCCTCCGTGCCCTTTAGAAACCTTCGGTTTGGTGGACATTTTTCCAGATAAGGTTGGGGAACCAACGGCGCATGCGTTGGCCCATTCGGGTTTGTTTGCCGGGAAATACGAATAACTCGTCTTGCGCAACTGCTTTGTCTATTGCGGCCAACACGTCCTGGGGTTCGATAGTCTCACCCTGGTCAAACACCTTCGGCCAGACCGTATCCCTCGCCTGGTCCAGCAATGGGGTTTTTACCGGTGGTGGGCAAACACACAAAACCTTCACGTTACTGTCCTTGTGTTCGTGTGCCAGCACTTCTGTAAACGCAACAACTGCAAACTTACTGGCGTTGTATGCCGCCATGTACAAGATAGGTACCCACCCGGCGAGCGATGCGAAGTTAACCAGTTCCCCCTCGTTTCGTTCCAATAGCCTGGGCATTACGGCCTTACTCACGTTCACCACACCGTTGTAGTTGATATCCATCACTCGGTGGAAGATCTCAATATCCTGGTCCACCACCTTACCCAGAGGCATGATTGCAGCTGCGTTGTAAACCCGCTTAATAGGTCCCAGTTTCGCTTCAGTTTCGTCCACCACCGCCGCCACCGCATCATAGTTAGTGACATCAGTGTTAAAAGTACGGATGCTCTGGTGGTTCTCTGCCGTTTCCAGAAGCCCTTTTTCGTTTACATCCAGCGCCGCGACAGGATAGCCCTGCGCCGCAAACAATCGCGCCGCCATCTGGCCCATGCCGCTGCCAGCACCTGTAATAAAGATAGATTCTTCTTTCATCATTCCTCCTGTGATCCGCGCAATACACGATGTGCACCTAACGTATCAGTAATGTGCTGAGTCGCCATTGACCGCATAGCACAACAGGTTATCACGGCTAATCGCCAAAGCGGCAAATGCTGTCTCGGGCATTAAGACTCTGGCAATTCCTCCAGCAATTCCGGTTTGAAATTTTTCGCCGCATCTTCAGATTCGAACCCAACAACATAAGTCGCAGGCTCAGGACACCGAGCCGCATGCAATGTTTGCCGCGGGATACTGATGAGGTCTCCTGCTCCGGCATTCAAAAGTTGGTCCGACACGACATCCCGGGTTTCGAACTTACCCGTCAGCACATAGATCTTGAGGCTGGTCTTGTGCCAGTGCACATCTTCCAGATCACCGCTTTGCATTGCCCCATCCCGGGCGAACAGACCCTCGCTTTCTATGATGGACTTAGCTTCTTCCCTGGTAGAGAACCCACCCGTCCCAATCGAGACACCCATATTTACGTCCTTTGATTAAATACCTACCCTAGAATATCAAAAACAGTCGCTTCTGCTCGTTTTTTGACGCGGATCTGATTTTGCGCCAATAAAGCCTGCTGATATGACCACTGACATAACAATGACAAAGCCAAGACTTTTTCATAAACTGCTCAGTGAATAGATCGACAAGCCGCGAACCTTACAGGAGCGGCTGGAGAATAGATGACTGAACCACAGACGACTGAACCACAGACGCCCTACGAAATTTTGGGCGACCAGGGTATTAAAGATCTGGCAAGTGCCTTCTTTGATGCAATGGACGAGTTGCCGATAGCAGCGGACATTCGGGCAATGCACACAGAAAACCTGGATCA
>DTZW01000377.1:0-701 GCA_012961165.1 Gammaproteobacteria bacterium
GAGGCGGCGACCCGGGTTCAAATCCCGGCACGAGCACCATATTCCAGGGAACACAACCGTCACCGGCGTAGCATAGGGTCCCCTCTGCTTACCCGTCTGTGCAATGGGGCCCCCTTTGAAATTTGAACAATATTTGATGTAGATAATTTGAAGAATATATGAGTGATGAGACAAATATGCGAGTCATTAAACTTAGTATAGATGAGTTTCCTAATATTAATTCACTGAATACTTACTTTGATTCTACACTCAAAGAAAGAGATTCCGTTGGAAGATTCTATCTTACCAAGGGGAAAATTGCATCGAAAGGGAAAAAGGCACTTTTCAATGGTGAAATGCTACTATTCACTTGGAAAACAAACTTGGTCAGAATTGCCCGTGCAGCTAGTTCATTGATTTCTTCAGATTCTATTTCTGAATTCACCGAAACCGGCAATCTTCAGGAATACCCCCATTTTTTCCTAATTGATATGGATAGTGTAAGAAAACCTATCAGGTCTCTTTCTCAGTCAGATTTGAATAGAATTATCTTTGAAAAAACAGGAGAGGAAATCAATACGATTGGTCAAGCGTGGAATTGGGTTAATGATTCTGATGAACTAGAGGATTGGTTTGAGAGTCAGTGCTGACTGGGTTTGTCCAACGGTTGGCGAGGCGGCGCGATGAAGATGAGCGCGATTCCGCTGCCGACGATCAAGAGC
>DTZW01000377.1:897-2148 GCA_012961165.1 Gammaproteobacteria bacterium
GATCCAGCCACCGAGAACGCAGCAAACCAGAACACGACTGAAGTGGGAGAGTCGGTCTTTCGCAGCTCTCGCACATACATGTAAGCCATCGCTGCAAAGAAGCCCGAACCCAGCGCCAGCATAGCGTCGGGCTCGATGCTTGAGAGGTCGGGAGAAACAATCAGCACGATCCCGGCGAAAGCGGAGATCAGCAGTCCGACAACGCCCTTCGAAACCTCTTCATGAATGACGCGACCGGAGAGCAGTGCCACGAATAGAGGGCCTGTGTATTGCAGAGACACCGCCTGTCCGATCGAGATTCGCGAAAGCGCAGTGAAATACAGAATCATCGCGATCAAGCCAACTGTGCAACGCAGAAACATCGTCTTCGAGTCGTTGACCTTCAGTGAGATCCCTCGACTCGCTGCGAAGGCGGCGACCGCGAAAGCAATCACAGCCGAGCGGACCATGATTATCATCCAGACATCGACGCCCTCGAGGCTGCTCGTGTACTTGACGAGAGCATTCATCGTCCCGAAACTGAGGCTTCCGAAAATCATCCACAAGACCGCGATACGAGGCGCATCGGTTGCATCGCCTGTCGCAAAGTTCGCAGGGCTCACAGCGTCCTTCGCTCTCTCTGCGGAAGACTCCGTTGCAACAAAGGAAGACAAATCTGGGCCTATCCCATCCGTCGCCGCAATTTCAGCAAGGCCCCTACCGAGTCCACGTTTGACCAATCAGACGAGCCCCCAGCGAGATTCGAGGACCGAGGCCACCTTCTGGTAGTCCAACCCACCGTTGCTCTTGGGGTCGTGAAGATGGATCGGGATGCCGTGACTTGGGGCTTCGGCGAGACGGATATTGCGACGAATCGGTGGCTCGATGACAAGTTCTGGGAAGGCTTCCTTGACCTCTGCCGCCACCTGGTTGTTGAGCAGGGTCGGCGCGTGCATGGTGAGCATGACTCCATCGACTCCCAAGCGGGGGTTGAGCAGACCTCTCACTTCGCGGATCGTGCCTGCGAGCATGGCCAATCCCTCCAAAGCGAAATATTCGGTCTGAACCGGAATGACGATGCCATCACTGGCTACCAGTGCGTTGATTGTGACCAGTCCGAGGGAAGGTGGAGTGTCTATCAGAACCAGATCATAATGCGGCAGGAGCGGCGCCAGAGCTTCGGTCATTCGCCGTTCTCTGCCGAGTTGTCTCAGCATCTCTTGCTCAAGGCCGACGAGGGTTCTGTCGCCGACGATGATATGGACGCCCTCG
>DTZW01000378.1:0-4949 GCA_012961165.1 Gammaproteobacteria bacterium
TACAAAAGGTGGTGGGCAGTAATGGTTGCCGCCACTTTGGCGCTGGCGTCCTGGACGAATTCTACTGCCTCTCTGGTAGTAATGTGTTCCAGGATTATGCGCAGGGAAGGAAAGGTTGCGGCAATACGACTGAGGATTCGGTCGATAAAAACAGCTTCCCGATCGAAGATATCAACATCCTGGTCAGTCACCTCGCCGTGAATGGAAAGGATCACGTTCTGTTCCTGCATCGCTTCGAATATGGGGAACATTTCCTCTATCGCACTGATACCGAAGGTGGAATTGGTGGTCGCACCGGCAGGGTAGAGTTTGAACGCGGGCGTAAATGGTGTCGCAGCAGCGGCCGCCACCGTGTCTTTGCTGGTCTCATCCGTCAGGTACAAGGCCATCATTGGTGAGAACCCTGAAGGGGCGTGCTTCAGGATTCGGTCGCGATAGGCTGCGGCAAGCTTGACACTGGTGACTGGCGGGACCAGGTTTGGCATGACCAGGACCCTGCCAAAATACCGCGCGGCATCCCCCACAGTGCGCGCCAGGTATGCATCATCACGAAGATGGATATGCCAGTCATCAGGGCGTTTCAGGGTGATTGATTGCATAAGGCTCAGGTTCCAGCGGGCTTTGCCATTGTAACATCTTTGCCCACCGGCGCGTGCTGGATTCTGCCGGCTGCACCCGTGTTGAACCGTCAGTCACTGGAGTTCGAATTTTGCGAAAAAACATGTAATATGGCGCCTCTTTTTTGCGAGACACTCTGAATGGCTCAATTCGACAAAGTCGTTCTCTCATATTCCGGTGGTCTGGACACTTCGGTGATCCTGAAGTGGCTGCAGGAGACTTATGACTGCGAGGTCGTTACCTACACGGCTGACCTGGGGCAGGGGGAAGAACTGGAGCCTGCACGAGAGAAGGCTGCGAGCATGGGGGTGAAAGAAATATTCATCGACGACGTGCGCGAAGAGTTCGTTCGGGATTTTGTATTCCCGATGTTCCGCTGCAACACCATTTACGAGGGTGAGTATCTTCTGGGTACCAGCATCGCGCGGCCCCTGATAGCCAAGCGTCTGGTAGACATTGCCAACGAGACAGGTGCCCAGGCGATCGCCCATGGTGCCACCGGTAAGGGGAATGACCAGGTCAGGTTTGAGCTGGGTGTCTACGGATTGAAGCCGGATGTCACTGTAATTGCGCCTTGGCGCGAGTGGGACCTGAACTCCCGGGAATCGCTGATAGAGTTTTGTGAACAGCACCAGATCAAGGTAGACCGGCAGCACGAGGGGCAAAAATCACCCTATTCGATGGACGCGAACCTGCTGCACATATCCTATGAAGGAGGGATCCTGGAGGACCCCTCCATGGAGCCGGAAGAGTCCATGTGGTTGTGGTCGGTTTCCCCGGAAGAGGCACCGGATACGCCGACCTATATCGAACTGGAGTATCTGCAAGGTGATGTGGTCGCGATTGATGGCAACGCGCTGTCTCCAGCCGAGGTATTGGCACGTCTGAACACGGTTGGTGGCGCAAATGGCATTGGCCGCGTGGATATCGTTGAAAATCGCTATGTCGGCATGAAGGCACGTGGCTGTTACGAGACCCCGGGGGGCACAATCCTGCTGAAAGGGCACCGCGCGATTGAATCCATCACCCTGGACCGTGAACTTGCTCACCTGAAAGACGAACTGATGCCAAGATATGCATCGCTCATCTATAACGGCTACTGGTGGTCGCCAGAGCGCAAGGCGCTGCAGGCTCTTATCGATGATTCCCAGGAGAACGTGAACGGCACAGTCCGGCTCAAGCTATACAAGGGCAACGTGACGCTGGTCGGGCGGGAATCGGCAACTGACAGCCTGTACGACGCTGACATTGTTACCTTTGAGGACGATGCCGGCGCTTATGACCAGTCGGATGCCGGTGGATTTATCAAACTGAATGCGCTGCGACTAAAACTCGCGAGCAAGCTGGGTCGCAAGCTGACTTAGGGGGAATCTCTGATTAAGGTCTTTTTTCGCGATGCCTGCGTTGAACCCGTACTCAAAAACCACGAATTTAAAGCATATTCGTGATTTTCTCCGTGCGAGTTCGCCTTTCCCTCACAAGAAACCCTCACAAGAAAATCCTCTTAATCAGAGCTTCCCTAGATCAGTCGAGTTCGGTCTTGGCCTTGAACTCACAGAGGTCAGAGATGACACAAGCGCCGCACCTGGGTTTCCTGGCGGTGCAGATATATCGCCCGTGGAGGATCAGCCAGTGATGCGAGTCCCGGATAAATTCGTCCGGGATGACCTTCAGTAACTTCTTTTCAACCTGCAGTACGTTTTTACCAGGTGCGAATCGTGTTCGGTTCGAGATTCGAAAAATGTGGGTATCCACTGCCATGGTAGGTTCGCCAAAGGCGGTGTTGAGGACAACATTGGCGGTCTTCCTGCCGACCCCGGGCAATGCTTCCAGTGCCTCTCTGGTCCTGGGTACTTCAGAGCCATGCTCGGTGCAGAGAATCCTGCACGTCTTGATGATGTTCTCGGCCTTGGTGTTATACAGGCCAATCGTTTTCACATAGCTTTTAAGCTTAACCAGGCCCAGCGCAGCGATTGCTTCCGGGGTGTTGGCGACGGCGTAGAGTTTTTGTGTGGCTTTGTTGACGCTGACGTCTGTTGCCTGGGCCGACAGGATGACCGATATCAGTAGTTCAAAGTCTGAGTGGTAGTTGAGCTCTGTCTTCGGGTTCGGGTTCTCGGTTCGCAGGCGCGACAGGATTTCGACTCTTTTTTCAGCGTTCATCGTAAGGCTCCATCGATGACATTCTTGGCCGCGATCAGGCAACCCAGGGTCAGGAATGCGCCCGGGGGCAGGGCCACTAACAAAAACCCACTGTCCGCGATCTGGATAGACATATCAGGCGTTCCCGTTAGCAGGTGAAGGTTGGTGAACAGTGTCCCGTTACCAGCAACCTCACGAATTGTACCCATGAGTAGCAGTACCAACAGGAAACCGGTACCCATCATCAGACCGTCAAATGTTGACGAGAGGATGGGGTTCTTTGAAGCAAATGCCTCGGCCCTGCCAAGCAGGGTGCAGTTGGTGACGATCAGCGCAACGAACAGCCCGATACGCTGATGCATATCGAAGAACCAGTACTGCAGGCTGAGATCTGCCAGGGTGACGAAGGTAGCAATCACCAGGATCTGGACCGGTAACCGGGTCTCGTCATCCAGGAGTCCGCGCACCAGACTGATGGTGAAGTTTGACAGGGTTAGCACGACAAGGGTTGTCAGGCCAAGCCCAAGGCTTGTCGCAAATGAGTTGGACGTTGCCAGCAGGGGGCAAAGCCCCAGCAATTGAACCAGTGCAGGATTGTTTTTCCACAGACCATCTTTTGCAAGGTTGATCGCAGTCATTCGGAAAGGACCCTGGCAATGGCGTTGGTGACTGCCCTGGAAGTAATGGTGGCGCCTGAAATAGCATCGATGTCACCTTTGGGGGATAGTGTCCAGTTAGTGTCGTGGGCGGATTTTCCCGCAAACTGGTGTATCCAGCCAGAGACATCCGGTTCAATCTTGTCGCCGATCCCAGGGGTTTCTTCATGATGAGTGACCCGAACGCTGATGACCTTTTTATCCTGGGTTAATGTGTTCAGGGTTAATGCAATCAGCAGGTCGATTTCTCCATTGTAACCGCGGCTGGTCATGAACGGCTCAATCGTGCCGATTTGAGTCCCTTTACGGAACACATTGTAACCACTACTGGATTTCTCAAGTTCTGCGCCGTCCACCATTTCCCGGAGTACTCGTTCCTCATAGTGACGCTGGTTGGATTGAATGGTCTCCTGCGTGATTTGATGGGAAAACGCCAGAAGAAAAGCGCAGGTGAGTGCCAGCAGCGTGGGTTTCAGGATCTTCATGAGGGTGGCCAGGCGGGTGGTCATGCGGATAGTCATGTGGGTTTCATCGTTGATCGATCCCGCAGGACAAACACGTGGTCAATCAATGGTGCGGTCGCATTCATCAGGAGTATCGCAAACGCGACCCCTTCAGGGTATGCGCCCCAGGAGCGGATGATGAATACGATCAGGCCCACACCTGACCCGAACACCAGCAGTCCCACCCTGTGGCCGGGAGAGGTCACAGGATCTGTAGCGATAAAAAAGGCCGTAAGCATGCTGGCCCCGGTAAACAAGGTGAATGCGGGAGAACCAAGGCTCGCCGAAGACCCGCCGTCATAAAATACCAGTGAAAGCACCCCAAGTGTTGCTAGAAACGAAGCAGGTATCTGCCAGGGGATGAGTTTTCGGTAAAGCAGGAACAGGCCGCCCAGTAGAAATGCCAGGTTAATGCTCGCCCAGGTTTGCCAGTTGATTTCCTGTGTACCTGATACTGAAAAGAACTCATCGTTGGTGGAAGCAATTCGGAACTTATAGGCATCGAGCGGGGTCGCAGCCGTTATCCCGTCATAGTGTTCCTGGGCTGCGTTGGTGTTCAATTTTGTGGTGAAACTGCTGGCCGCGACTGTGTATCCTGAGTTTGTGGAGCCTGAGTTTGTGGAGAATGGCGCGGGCCAGTGAGACATCGCGAGCGGGAAAGAAATAATCAGCATGGCGAATCCAACCATCGCGGGGTTAAACACATTATTCCCCGACCCGCCATAAAGGTGTTTGCCAAAGACAACTGCAAAGCCTGCACCGATGGCAACCATCCAGAAGGGCAGCAGGGGGGGCAGGCAGAGACCTAGCAGAGCGCCGGTAAGCACAGCCGTACCATCGGCCAGTGAGTTCAGGGGGCGGGAACGCAGTTTTAGTAGCAGTGCTTCACTGATGACGGCGATCAGTGATGCTACGGCCACGTTCAGCAATACCCCTATGCCAAAGTGCCAGGCAAAAACGGCGAACCCCGGCAGCAGGGCCAGCAGTGTGATGTGCATGATCCGGGCGGTTTTATTGCCGTTCATGGCCT
>DTZW01000378.1:4997-9726 GCA_012961165.1 Gammaproteobacteria bacterium
TGGCTGTATTCCCGCTCAGGGCTGTATTCCCGCTCAGGGCTGTATTCCCGCTCAGGGCTGTTGCCAACAAAAGCTGGCGGGTTGATTTGCTGGGGCGACTGGCGACACGTTTACCGGTGCTGGTAAGGCGAGTTCCCCGGGCCAGGTATCGCTGCTCGGTTTCAGTGGCCAGTTGAGCCTTTTTCTTTGCTGCCGTTTTTCTTTGTTTGGTGACCCTGAAAGTATGGGTAAGGGGTATCTCGCTCGGGCATACGTTATCGCACAGTCCGCATACGATGCAGTCGTCCAGGTTCAGTGCGCTTGTCTGTTCGCCATTTTCCCTGAACCAGTAGAGAAGTTGTGGTTGCAGGTCTCGAGGGCATGCCTCGTTGCACTGGCCGCAGTTGATGCAGGGAATTGAATGTTCACGAAATTCTGCCTGGATTTCTTCATCGGGGCTTTCTACCAGGTCAATGCAGTCTACGGGACAAGGATCCCTGCAGAGGTCGCAGCCGGTGCAGTCAGATGCTATGACCGTGTGCATCAGCTGATGAGCGCCGACGATGGCATCTACCGGGCAGGCAGCAATGCACAATGTGCAGCCGATGCATTCCTCTTCCCGGATAACTGCGAGCACGGGCGGTGTGAACTCCCCACATTCATCATTGAGTGCGAGGGGTTCGCGTCCCAACAGGTTCGCGAGCGCTGTAATTGTCTGTTCACCTCCCGGTGGGCAACGATTGATCGCTTCACCGTCGGCGATTGCTTCGGCGTAAGGCTTGCAGCCTGGGTAACCGCATTGCGCGCATTGTGTCTGGGGCAATTGCGAATTGATCAGTGTGATCAGGGAAGTCGTTTTGGGTTCGAGCCGGTCACGGGTGATGACGAGCAGCAGCGCGGAAAATGCCCCAAGACCTGTCAGTAGTAATATGTCCGTCACCAGGTTCATCAGGACATGCCGGTAAAGCCGAGAAAAGCGAGTGAAAGTATCCCGGCAGTAATCATATTGATCGCTGCGCCTTTGAACGGTGCGGGAATATCTGCGGCTTCCTGTTTCTCCCTGATCGCGGAGAACACGATCAGCAAACCGGAAAAACCAAGCGCCGCGCCAAAACCATAGATAAGGCTTTCGGCAAAGCCATGCGCCTGTCTAGTGTTTAACAGGGCAACCCCGAGGACTGCGCAGTTGGTTGTAATCAGGGGTACGAAGATGCCCAGCACCTCATGCAGTAGCGGCTGGGTTGCACGCATGACAACTTCCGAGAACTGCACCATGGTGCCAATAACGACGATAAAGGCGATGATTCTAAGGTACTCAAGGTTAAAGGGTATCAGCAGGTAGGTATCCAGCAGATAGCTGATGCCACAGGAAAGGGTCAGTACAAACGTCGTTGCCGCGGACATGCCGATGGCGGTGTCAAGACGCTGGCTTGCGCCCATAAAGGGGCACAGTCCCAGGAATTGCACCATCACGAAGTTGTTGACGAACATGGTCGTCAGTAGGATTAGCAACGCATCAGGCAAGTGCTAGTTCCTGTCCGAAAAGTCGTGTTCAGTGCCTTTAAGATTCGTCATCAGGACAATGTTAGTTTAAAAATCGATTACTTGGCGGGAAATCGCCACCGCGGTGTCTATTTCCCGGAGAGGATCGAGTTAATGTTAGCTGACTTTCATCCCCGGGTGGGCCCCATTATCGGGTTCAAGCAGGTAGATGTCTTCGCCGCCGGGTCCGGCGGCCAGTACCATTCCTTCGCTCACCCCGAACTTCATCTTTCGCGGTGCAAGGTTAGCCACCATGACCGTGAGTTTCCCGACAAGATCCTCCGGTTTGTAAGCAGCTTTGATGCCGGCGAAGACGTTTCTTGTTGTGTCGTCTCCCAGGTCCAGCGTGAGCTGCAATAACTTGTCTGCGCCCTCCACATGCTCTGCCTTGACGATCTTTACGATTCTTAAATCAACCTTGGCGAAATCATCGAACTCGATGGTCGGGCTTTCAGGTTCTGTGGTCACGGTGGGCTCCTCTGCTGCCATGGAAGCGTTAACAATGGCTGCCACCTTTTCTGGCTCGATTCGAGTCATCAGGGGATTGAATTTGTTGATGGTATGTCCGGTCAGTCTGGTATCCAGGTCATCCCAGACGAGTGGCGCTATTCCAAGAAAAGCTTCGGATTTTTCAGCCAGGCGTGGCAGCACCGGTTTCAGGTAGGTCACCAGCAAGCGATAGAAATTCAATCCGTCGGAACAGACCTGTTGAACAAGGTGTCTTTTTCCCTCTTCCTTGATGAGCACCCAGGGCTTGTGTTCGTCAATATATTGGTTCGCCTTGTCCGCAAGCGCCATGATGTCCCGGAGGGCTTTACCGTAGTCGCCATTCTCGTAGTGCAGCGCGATTGTTTCGCCGGCCTCAGTAAATTCCGCCAGAATGGCATTATCTGAAGTCGATGCAAGCTGGCCATCAAACTGTTTGTTGATAAACCCTGCGCAGCGGGAAGCGATGTTCACGACTTTTCCGACCACGTCAGAATTCACTCTCTGTACGAAGTCATCAAGATTGATATCAAGGTCATCGACACCAGCGCTCATTTTCGCTGCAAAGTAATAGCGCAGGTACTCAGGGTCCAGGTGATCCAGATAGGTTCGGGCATTGATAAAGGTGCCGCGTGATTTCGACATCTTCAGCCCATTAATGGTGGCAAAGCCATGTGCATGCACCCTGCTAGGGGTTCTGTATCCCGCTGTATCCAGCACGGCCGGCCAGAACAGGGCGTGGAAATTGATAATGTCCTTACCGATGAAGTGGTGGACTTCACAGGTTGAATCCTTTTTCCAGAAGTCATCAAATACCAGATCGTTTGCTTCACAGTATTTCTGGAAGGCCGCCATATATCCGATAGGTGCATCGAGCCAGACATAAAAATACTTGCCAGGCGCCCCTGGGATTTCAAACCCGAAATAGGGTGCGTCCCTGCTGATATCCCAGTCCTGTAAACCGGCGTCCAGCCATTCAGCCAGTTTGTTGGCTACCTGGACCTGCAGGGCACCACCGCGTGTCCATTTTGTCAGGAACTCCGTGAAATTGGAGAGCGCGAAAAAGAAATGAGTTGATTGCTTCAGCACAGGCGTCGCGCCGGAGAGCTTTGACATCGGGTTGATCAGGTCTGTGGCATCGTAGGTTGCGCCGCAGGCTTCACAGTTATCCCCATACTGGCCCTCTGCCTTGCACTTGGGACAGGTGCCAACAATGAAACGGTCTGCAAGGAACATTTCTTTTTCAGGATCATAGAGCTGGTCAACTGAGCGGGTTTTGATTTGCTGAGCTTCAACCAGCCTGTTGTAGATCTGATCACTCAACGCTTTGTTCTCTTGCGAGTGAGTTGAGTAATAGTTGTCGTGGCTGATCAGAAAATCGTTAAAGTCGCTGCGATGTTCTGCGTTTACTTCCTCGATGAGTTTTTCCGGCGTGATTCCAAGTTCCTCGGCCCGAAGCATGGTGGCTGTACCATGGGTGTCATCTGCACAGACGTAGATACATTCATGACCGCGCATACGCTGAAAGCGAGCCCAGATATCCGTTTGGATATGCTCCATCAAATGTCCGAGGTGAATAGACCCGTTGGCATTCGGAAGGGCACTGGTGACCAGAATACGACGCTTTTCCATGAGAGTGCTATTGCTGCAGAATTTGGGGTGCTAAATATATAGATGAAGGCTCCTAATTGCACCTTTGAAACGGTATTTCGCTGGGTTCGAGTACTTGAATTACCTCGAATCTCGTGTGAGGCTTTCACCCGCGGTTAGACCGCCTAAATAACTCGGAGATAGAAAATCAGTAATTCAGCCATTGAAAAATTTGAACTACCCGGCGTGAAACACATTGTTGCCGTTGCTTCGGGCAAGGGGGGGGTCGGTAAATCTACAGTTTCAGTCAACCTTGCGGTAGCGCTGGCGGCCTCAGGTAAACGCGTTGGGTTACTCGATGCTGATATCTATGGCCCGAGCCAGGGCGCGCTGCTGGGCATACCAGAGGGTACTCGGCCGGAGGTGAACAATGAGCTGCTGCAACCCGTGATGGCCCATGGTGTTGGTTGTATGTCTATGGGCTTCGTGACTTCCGAAAGGACCCCGGCGATCTGGCGTGGACCCATGGCAAGCGGAGCCCTTCAGCAGCTGCTCACGCAGACCAACTGGGGTGAACTGGATTTCCTGATAGTTGATATGCCGCCAGGTACTGGTGATATTCAGCTGACGCTGGCACAGAAAGTTCCGCTGGCCGGAGCAGTAATAGTGACAACTCCGCAGGATATCGCCCTGCTGGATGCCCGCAAGGGTATCGAAATGTTCCGCAAGGTTGCTGTTCCGGTTATCGGCATTGTCGAGAACATGAGTATCCATGTCTGCAGCAACTGCGGCCACGAAGAAGCAATCTTCGGCCATGGAGGAGGCAAGGCGGTTGCTGGTGACTACGAAACTGAACTACTAGGCCAGTTACCCCTGACGCTTCAACTCCGGGAACAGTCCGACGCAGGGACGCCTATCGTGATTGCAGACCCGGACGCCCCCACCAGCGTCACCATCCGTGAAGTAGCCGTCAAAGTTCTAACCTTCGCAGAACAAAACATCACCAAAGCCCCAGTAATAAACATCTTCAACGACTAACAATCCTACCGGCCATGGATGGCCGGTGCCGCGAGATAGCTGTTGAAGACAGCTAGTTCGGCGCGAGCCTGCGCAGCAGGCGACCTGTCATGAA
>DTZW01000378.1:9792-12701 GCA_012961165.1 Gammaproteobacteria bacterium
AAGAGCATGGATGGCCGGTGCCGCGAGATAGCTGTTGAAGACAGCTAGTTCGGCGCGAGCCTGCGCAGCAGGCGACCCGTTGCAAAATGCAGGAAGCATTTTTCAATAACAGTGAAAACCGCTAGGCTTTTGGCAGAGTCACCCCTGTCTGCCCCTGATACTTGCCCCCTCTATCGGCATAAGAAGTGCCGCACACTTCATCTGACTCAAAGAACAACATCTGGGCAACGCCTTCATTGGCGTAAATTTTTGCTGGCAGCGTAGTTGTGTTCGAAAACTCCAGGGTGACATGTCCCTCCCATTCGGGTTCAAGGGGCGTGACGTTCACAATGATGCCGCACCGAGCATAGGTCGATTTGCCCAGGCAGATGGTCAGGACGCTGCGGGGTATTCGAAAATATTCGACAGTTCGAGCCAGTGCGAAAGAATTCGGCGGGATGATGCAGCTATCACCTTTGATATCCACAAAACTGTTTTCGTCAAATGCCTTCGGGTCCACGGTTGCAGAGTGAATGTTGGTGAAGACCTTGAACTCATCTGAGCACCTGACGTCGTAGCCATAGCTGGAAGTCCCATAGGAGATGACGCGTTCACCGTTGCGGGCATAACGGACCTGTTCAGCTTCGAAGGGTTTGATCATGCCCTCTTCCTCCGCCATGCGGCGGATCCAATGGTCAGATTTAATGCTCATAGTCGGACTCAAATAATTAAGCCCGCGATAATAACATCATCGAATTGCAAAGGGTTATTCGCTAAGGGTAAATGATTCGAGATTTAGCTCGAAACCTTTGCCGTTTTCCTGCTGTTTGAGTTTTGTAAGCAGGTAGTCATGATCCTTCGCCAGCCAGAAGGTTGTTTGTCGGTCGCTGCCATGCTCCCGGATTCTTTCGAGTTTTACCGTCAGCATATCCCCTGCGGGTGTCGTCAGCACTTCCTCGCCCGCGACCCTGAACCGGTAGTACTTGAGCTTGTCTCCGTCAGCAACAGTGTATTCGAGTGTGCTGGATGAACGCTCTGACAATTTCAGGTTGGCAAGATCCAGTTTCAGCTGGTAGGTGTATGAGAGTTTGTCGAGTGTTCCTGCAATGAGCTCGGAGGTTCCATCCTCATGCAGCAGCGTCATGCTGCCGTAGTCGAAGGCGATAAAAGTCTGTTTGCTCTTTGCCAGTCCACCCCTGGTGTAGTCGTAACGGCTGGGCGTTAGCTGGTCGCCGGCAAAGCTGAATTCCGATGTTTCTGTCACCCTGGCAAGTATGGACGTTGCTGATGATGTCAGTCGGTAATCTCCATTCTCTAACCTCTGGAGTTCGCGCACCCCTTTTGCCTTGACCGGGAATCCCTCCGATTTCGCGACATATTCGGCGCGGAAAAGTCTGGGATTAGCGACAATTTCAGCCAAAGACAGTGTCGGCCAAAGTACGATTAGTATGAGTATTGGAATTTTCAAGTTTGTCACCGACCTCAGTCCTAAAGACGTTACAATATGCAGATGCCTGATCACAAAATAAGTTCCCTGGCCGTTAAACGATTGTTCAGTTTCATGCTGCTAATAATGCCCCTCGGTGTTGTGTATCCAGTGGTCGTGGATGATCTTTATGTCGCAGAGGTTCTGGTGGCAGATGAAAGCCCCCGGCAACTCAGGAATGGCGCCAGGGCAGGTCTGCTCCAGGTTCTGGTGCGGGTTTCCGGGACCCTGAAGGTTGAAGAGAGCAGCCTGGTTCGGAGCTCGCTCCGAAATCCTGCTGCCTATTATTACCAGTATAGTTATGAAACGACAGATCAGACTCTGCTGTTGGGTGAAAGCGAGGTTAATGCAAAGACCCTGCGTTTGCACTTCGAGCCGAGTGCAATTGCACGGCTGTTACGTGACGCCAATCTGCCAATCTGGGGAAAAAACCGGCCATCTGTACTTCTCTGGGTTGCGGTCAGTGAAGGCCAGTCCCGAAGAATCCTGGGTGAAGCAGATTCCAGTGAGGTCGTTGCAGTGCTGGTCGACCAGGCAAGGCTGCGCGGGCTTCCAGTGACCTTCCCGATTCTCGATATTGAAGATGCCTCGCAGGTCAGCGCGGCCGAAGTGTGGGGAGCCTTTCTGGAGCGAATCGATGGCGCGTCGGATCGATATAACCCTGACTCGGTGCTCACTGCGCGAATACACAGTGAACCGGGAGAACGATGGTCGGGTCGTTGGTCTTATCGGACCGCTGATGCCTGGGAATCACTCGAGTCGGCGGGGTATTCATCAGATGAGCTGATTCGAGGTATGGTTAACCAGCTTGCTGACGAATTGGCGGGAAGGTTTGCGCTGGGATCATCCCGCGCAAGGATTCGGTTAAAAGTTGAGAATGTAGAAGATGTGACCCAGTACGCAGCAGTTACTCGATATCTCGAAGAGCTGACGCCTGTTGTGAGCAGTTCAATTGTCGCCCTGGATGGTGATATTGCTGAGTTTGAGCTGGAGACAGAGGGGCAATACCTGCAGCTGATCGAAATCATAAAGCTGGACGAAAGGCTGCTGCTACTCGGTAAAGACGAACGTAACGAGAAGTTGCGCTACCGGTGGACCGAATAATCATGGATACCAGCCCCCTTCGCTATATCCCCAACGGTATTACTGTGTTGCGTCTGATCCTGGTGTTACCCATCGCTTTTTCGATTGTCGAGAAAAACTACATCGCTGCATTTTTGTTGTTTGCGATTTCGGGATTCTCGGACGGACTTGATGGATTTATTGCCCGGAGATATGGGTGGGTATCAGCTTTTGGGAAGCTGATTGATCCCCTCGCCGACAAGCTGATGATGATGACGACCACCCTGACGCTAGGTCTGCTGGGTCACTTTCCATTGATGTTGATGGTACTGATTATTGTTAAGGATCTGACTGTATTGAGCGGCGTTTTTCCTTACATGAC
>DTZW01000379.1:0-347 GCA_012961165.1 Gammaproteobacteria bacterium
CAAAACAATAGATCCGATCCCGCAAAGCGGTATAAATCCAGCTGCGATCAAGGTTGAACTGAGCGCTTGAATAGGTCTCCGGTGCCACATGCTCCTCCGAATACCCGTCCTCGGACTCATCGGTGGAAGAGCCTGGGTAATAACTCCATTCCTCCAACCCCGTGATCAGATTCACCGCATAAATACCATCACCGTCCAATGGGCCATCGTTTACATTGAAGAACACCAATTTTTTACCTATTTCATTGACTTCATTTATGATCGGGGCGTTGTAGATTTGCGGATCGCTAGCGTCGCTTGGCACAAACGTCCATAACTCAGTGCCCGAGGAATTAACGGCATGCAAC
>DTZW01000379.1:388-2143 GCA_012961165.1 Gammaproteobacteria bacterium
ACCGTGGGTCTCTCCTGCAACCGTAATCACATATTCCCACTCCAGTACCGGTGTGCCGCGGTACGGGTTGGAGATCTTGACCAGGGTCAGTATTGAACCAGAGTGATCGCCTTCGGGTTCGCTTTCCTCGGGAAAGGATATTTCGCGACCCGCTTCCTTCACAAAGTAGACATTGCCTCGCCGATCCAGCACAGCACTGCCGCGCACTTCTGCCTCACCTAATTCGTAACGCCAGACCTCGCGCATATCCTTAAGATCCACCTTGACCAGAAAATTATCGGTGGCAAGCGGGTGATTACTGCCGGCACCGGTGCCTGCGTAGGCATAACGTTTGACAATAGTCGGTGTAGAGTAATAGTAATTCCCTGTGCCCCCGGAATAGATCATGATGCCAAAACAGCCAGTCGCTGTGTCGGTTGGATTGCGGATGCCGTAAGTATCGTAGGTTCGCCCCCCCCGACTAAACGTGCCGGTAACAATGCCGCCGGCAAATTCCAGGCTGAATCGCTGCGCTCCCGTTGGTTTTTCCAGGATCAAGCCCGTAACCGAATCACGGCTTGCGTTAAAGCTGCGTAATGCGCCAGACGGCGAGGCCAGGTTTCCCCGAACGATTGGGGCGGTCTCACTGAAAATCTTCATCGAGATATTCTTCTGACCCACTTTGAGGCAGTAATCTCCCTCAAGGGGTGCTTCAACTGATGTGCAGGCGCCTTCGATACCGGTAAAGATCGTCTCGGTGGTGCCGTCAAAGGACATGGTGCCTTCTATACCGGTACTGGACCCGACACTGGAGATCTCGAAGTCAAATGCGAGATAGCCCATCAGCGGATGCTCAGACATGGATACTGATCCTGAACCGATGCCAGTATCGCCATCCCACGAGCCTGTCAGTTCAAACCCTCTGGCATACCCAGCAACAATTTCTACCGTGGCCTCATCGGTATCATCGTCGGTGGTGACATCAAACGACATCGCCCCGAAATCACCAAAACCAAAAAGATCAACGCAGTATTGGGCCGCGTACGATGGCAATGGAACATACAGCGCCAACCCCAGCACACAGGCCAAAACTTTACTGTGCAGTGTCGATAGCTTCATAACGATTTCCTCCGGTTTACTCTTGCCAAGATCTCTGGGGTGGCGTTTACTATAGCGCGAACGCACTATCAGGACTGCTGGCAGCGAGCCTTAGTAGTACAGCTGGTTAAGGCCGTGAACCACCACCAGCGCGACTATCAACAGCGCATAAAACAGCGTGACAACTGAGGCCAGTTTTCGATTCTGCAACACGTTAAACACCTATAGTTGGCTTGTACATACACCAACCTTAATGCAAACCATCTCCTTTATATGTGATAGGCGTCACTTTTAGAAGCGACTCTGTGACCGTAGACTGATCAGACCATATCCTATTGGGGCACATTTTGATGAACCGATTACTATCCGCGCCTTACAGGTTACTGACAGCCTGCTTGCTTATCGGCGCTATGGTCTTGCCGCTGACCACACATGCCACTTCGAACCCGTTGTTTAAGGCCAGCGTTACCCAGGTAGCAAAAACCGGGCCCGCAGCCAGGGTCAGTGGCGTTGTACAACTGACGAGTCGGTTAAAACAGCCAGTCAAGGTGAGGTTGGCTTATCTAGAAACATTTGAGGGTGCCACAACAGTAAAGAGTCAGAAAAGTCGCAAGCGAAAAACCATTAAGCGCAGCAAAGTGATTTCGGTCCGCGCCAGTGGGCAGGGCAAACTCCCGT
>DTZW01000380.1 GCA_012961165.1 Gammaproteobacteria bacterium
ATGAGTTGTTGTTCTTTTTGCGCGGAGGTTTTCACAAGATAGGTCAAACAGCCTTAAGCGGTGGCGATGCTGCTTTAGTTAACAATTCCGCCGTTAACCAGGTAATAGGTTCGTCCAGCAGTTCTGGTGCTGTTTTTTTCCAGTAGCGAAGTGCTGCCGCCAGCATGTCTTCGGTTACTTTACGCGCGCCTTCGCTGTCTCCAGCCTCTATTGCGGATAGAACGTGTACCGCTTTCTCGAGGCTCGCTTTTCTTTGCTTCCCGTCGTAGTGGATACCCGCGCTTTCAGACATCCGATGCAACGCCTTGATCAGAAATCCCAACACCATATTTTGTGCGGCGTCAGCGACTAAATTGTGGAACTGCCTGGCCTCGCTTGTCAGCAGATCGGAATCATTCACGGCTGACCGCATCCGTTCAATACATTCGTGCAGAGCCTGGATGTGCTGATGGGTTGCCTTTTGCGCGGCTTCAGCTGCAAGCACAGGATAAATCGACATACGGGCATCGATTACAGATTGAAACGGTGCATTGGCAAACTGCAGCTGTAGTGAAATGGCACTGGCCAGATGCTCCGTGTGCGGGACATTGACAATTGGACCGCCGCCTGGTCCTGCCTTGATACGTAGTGCGCCTTGCAGTTCAAGAAAACGCAAAGCCTCGCGGACGGTTGCACGAGCGACGCCCAGCTTCTCTACCATCACATGTTCCGGGTCGAGCAAAGAGCCTGGTCTAAGTTTCTGATCGTGAATATTCTGCGCAATATTGCGCGCTACTCGAATTGCAGCTCGCTCGTTTGTTTCTCTCTTTGCCATGGTCAGGCTCCCATTTTAGACGATGCATGTTTGTGTGATGCTTAAACAATCCGTGATTCTTGTATGCTCGAGTACTGGTCTTTAAGCAGGCATGTATAAAGTTTTCCGGTGGCGCATTTCTTCCGTGTTGGGTGTTAGTTTTTGTTGAGCAACAGTTCAGCCAGCTTTGCTCGATGGTGGACAGCGTCACCCAGGAACACCTGGCTATATAGCTGGCGCTTTAAATAGATGTGCACAAAACACTCCCATGTAAAACCGATACCGCCGTGAAGTTGCACTGATTTTTTTGAGCCAAAAGCCGCCATGTCGGACGCTGCGGCTTTAGCCATCCGGGCATATTGCTCGGCATTGTCGGGCTCAAAGTCGATGGCGCAGGCGGCGTTGTACAAGTGAGAGCGGGCCATGTCGATGGCGACCATAAAATCAACCAGCGGATGTTTGACCGCCTGGAAAAATCCGAGAGTGCGATCAAACTGTTGGCGTGTGCGTGCGTATTCTGTAGTGGTTTGCAATTGCCATTCCGCAGCGCCGCACATATCAGCACTGATCGTGACCAGGAGCGCAGGGGTTGCCAACTGTAAGGCAACCGTTGCCTTGCCGGGTGCAGTCACAATCTGTTGTTCTGGGATGGGTGTTTGATCAAAGCGCAACCGAGCCTGGTCACGGGTCAGGTCAATGATAGCGTTCGGTTCTATTGAAAGACCTTCTGAGTCGGCAGGGACAATCATCAAAGTAACGTCATCACCTTGCTTTGCGTTCACCAGAAAATAGTCGACTTTCTGGGCATCGCAAACAAAGTGAACAACGCCATTTAGCTTGCCGTCAATAAGTGTCAAGGGAGAGGTGGCGTGTTCCCACGAGCCAAATTGATCACAGCTTGCGTAGCTGAAGGTTTTTCCTTCACAGATAAGGCTTAGCGCTGCATCAGCGTTGTCATTGCGACAAGCATCCAGAATGAAACCTACGTTTAAGGTGGGCAACAATGGTCCAGGCAGTGCCGCGCGGCCAGCCTGTTCCAAGAGTGTTGCAACCGCAACGGCAGACATACCCAGACCACCGGACCGCTCTGGTATGCCAATCATGAGCCAACCAAGATCAACAATTTGCTGCCAAAGAGCGCGGTCCCAGTGTGCTGCCGTTCCGTTTGCCAAGTCACTATCGTGAGCAACCAGGCTATGCAGCTTCTGTGTCGGCAGATTGTTCTGAAAAAATTTGCTCGCAACGTCAGTGAGCGCTTGTTCGTCAGCACTAAAACCGAAATCCTTCGGTTGTTGTGTTTGTGTGTTTGCAGTCATTGTGTGCTCTCCTTCGCGCTCATTCGCTTAT
>DTZW01000381.1:0-441 GCA_012961165.1 Gammaproteobacteria bacterium
GCGCGCAGCCCGTGAAGCCAAGCGTATCAGTGATCCCATGGCGGCAATGAAAGACTCGGGCCGTCAGCCCTCTACTGCAGCCGGTATCATGTCGCCTTTAAAAAGCGTTTCGTCTGAGACCAGCGTTGCCGATGCGATGCAGCGTATGCGAGAGTTGGGGATACGCTCGATCATGATTGAACCCGATGAAAACGGAGACTGGGGTATTGTCACCCAGCGCGATGTAGTGACAAAGGTGCTCGGCACCAACGCCTCGATCAACGATACGTCGGTAGGGCAGATTGCCAATCGCAAGCTTTTCAGTATTTCTGCCGACGCCCCTCTGCCGTTGATTGCAGAGGCCCTGCGCGAATATGACGTACGCCGGCTTGTGGTGGAGGCCAAAGGCACACCGGTTGGCATTGTTTCGCAGACCGACCTGATCCAGGTGGTTGAGGAATT
>DTZW01000381.1:519-1800 GCA_012961165.1 Gammaproteobacteria bacterium
AAGGTCGGTTAGCCTGCGTGAGCGCGTCTGGATATGGCAGCAAAAGCAGTATTGATCACTCATGGGGGCGATGGCCCCGAGGACAATGATCACGCTTCAGGTATTCTGGAAAAGCTGGGCTATCAGCTTGACTGGCGCCGACCCGACCAGGGTGATGTACTACCCAAGATTGATGAGTCAGTCGCCATCACACTGATCTACGGTGGCGGCAAACCTGAAGACGAAAAAGACTGGTACACGAAGCGCTACCCCTGGCTGCATGCGGAGATCGCCTTTGCAAAAGAGTGCATCACAAATCAAATTCCCACCGTGGGATTTTGCCTGGGTGGGCAGATCATCGCCCACGTTCTTGGGGCCACCATAGAACCCCGCCCCCAAGGCATGGGTGAATTCGGCTATTACCCTCTGACCTCAACTGAGCAGGGCAAAGGTTTTTTTCCAGATAACTTTCGAGTCACCGAGTGCCATTACCACGGCTTCAGCGCACCAAGGGGCGCTACCATCCTGGCCAGTACGGAGCACTTTGCCCACCAGGCATTTGCCTACGGGAAGAAAACTTATGGCTTTCAGTTTCACCCGGAATGCTCTTTAGAGAACTTTCAACGCTGGCAGCATAAAGACCGGGCACTCTACGGCCGGCCCGGTGCGCAGACACGCGAAGAACAAGATCGCCTTGGCGAATCATCCCATGAATCCCAGGCAGCATGGCTGGATCATTTTCTGACCAAACTGGTGGGGCCATCAAGCTCTCAAAGATAGTCCGATTGAGCGGGCGGCAGATCGCGCACGAACCCGTACTCTAGGACAAGAATAACGGTCATGTTTGATGTTCAAAATGAATACAGCCCGCTACGCCATGTGATTCTGGGAACGGGCCTGGGTATGAAGCCCGAGGCCGATCCGAAGCTTCAGGCAGGTCTGCCCAAAACCAGTTCCATATACAGCCAACCTGATCCCGCGGTGACCGAGCGCGAATTTATCGGTGTACTTGAGGCCATGCAGAAACTCAACATCAAAGTAGAGCGGCCCAATCTGGTTAACTCCCCACAGATTACCGATCAGACCTGCCCCCGGGATATTGGTTTTGTGATTGACTCGGTGTACTTCAAGGCAAGGAGTCGTTTCGCCTCACGCAATAGTGAACACCAAGGCATCGATCATCTGCTGGCGGGGTTTAAAAAGAATGATCAGATCGAGATACCCGAGAAACTCTTTCTCGAGGGTGGCGACATGGTACTGGCACCAGGGCGGGTTTTTGTCGGATTAGGCGCACGCTCAAGC
>DTZW01000381.1:1862-4184 GCA_012961165.1 Gammaproteobacteria bacterium
CGTGCTGCAAAAAAGAAATATCAGGCGTGAAATTATTATCGTCCCACACGATGTATTGCACCTTGATTGCTGCTGGAACGTGATCGACTCCAATCTTGCGCTGTGGTGTGAGGAGGCCACCGGCCCTTTTATGGATCTCAATGGTAAAACACCCCTTATCGATTTGCAGACCATATCCGTCAACCGAACTCAGCAGGCGGCACTCGCAACCAACGTGTTAGCCGTTGGGCCACGGCATGTTCTGGCACGAGATCACCGTATATGTGAGCCAATTAACCGCATTCTGACAGATGATTTTGGTTTTTCAGTGAACCTCTTAAGCTTTGATTGCGTGCCATCGATCGGGGGCTCGTTTCGGTGTGCCACACTTCCCCTGGCAAGAGGATGACCGCCAGGTTGGGCGGGTAACGGCGAGATAGCCTTGGAAAGTAGAAGCGCGCTCGGCAGCCGCAGCGTGGCTGATTTGGCCAGCGATCCGTTAGGAAACCCAAGTGGCTCAAATCAACCAGAGAGAATTACCCAAACCAGTGGCCCGCCCTGCCAAATCAGCTTTGTCTGGTGTATATAGTCAGTGGTCAGATCCAAGATCCAACCTGTTTCCATGAAAAACGAAAACGACCCCCTACTGCAGTCTTTTAAGCTAAAGCACCTGACCCTGAAGAATCGGGTCATGTCGACCAGCCATGAGCCAGCCTACTCGGAGGATGGCCTACCCAAAGAGCGCTACCAGCTCTACCACGAAGAAAAAGCCAAAGGCGGCATCGGCCTGACCATGTTTGGCGGCGGCACACTGGTGGCACCGGATACGCCTGCGGCTTACGGCAATCTTTATGCGGGTGATGATCAGATCGTGCCGCATTTTCGACAGCTCGCCCGACGGGTACATGCCCATGGCGCCGCCACCATGTGTCAGATCACCCACCTGGGACGGCGCACTTCTAATTACGCAGGGCACTGGCTGCCGGTCATTGCGCCTTCAGCTGTGCGCGAACCCGCCCACCGGGCTTTTCCCAAGGCCATGGAAGATTGGGACATCAAAAGAATTGTCAGTGCCTACGGTGCTGCAGCAGCGCGTTGTCGTGAGGGTGACCTCGATGGCATCGAAGTCTTTGCAAATGGTCATCTACTGGACAGCTTCTGGACACCCGCTGTCAATCGACGCACCGATGCCTACGGCGGATCACTCGAGAACCGTATGCGCTTCTCCATAGAGGTGTTGGAAGAGATTCGCCGACAGGTTGGAGATGACTACATTGTAGGCATTCGGATGATGTTTGATGAAGCGCTCGATGGCGGCCTTCAGTTTGATGAAGGAATGCAGATTGGCGAGACACTGGCCAGCAGCGGCATGGTTGATTTTTTCAATATCAACCGCGGCCATTGTGCCACCAGTGTCGGCCTTGCCAACCTGATTCCCAACATGGGTACCCCACAGGCACCGCATCTTGAATTCGCCGGCGAAGTCCGCCGTCACTTTGATCTGCCGGTTATGCATGCGGCGCGCATCAACGATGTCGCCACGGCCCGATATGCGATCAAAGAGGGCTTGCTGGATCTGGTGAGTATGACTCGCGCTCATATGGCAGACCCGCACATTGTCGCCAAGATCATGCGCGATGAAGAAGATCAGATTCGCCCCTGTGTCGGTATGGGCTACTGTATCGACAGAATCTACGGAGAAGGAGAGGCGTTATGCGCACATAACCCGGCGACGGGTCGTGAGATCTCTCTGCCACACATCATTACCAAAAGCAGCGAGTCCTCGCGCCAAGTCGTGGTCGTGGGTGCCGGTCCCGCAGGATTGGAAGCGGCACGGGTTTGCGCATCTCGGGGTCATGAGGTAACCCTGTTGGAAGCATCCAACACACATGGCGGGCAAGTCAATCTTGCGGCCAAGGTGCAGCGACGCAAAGAGATTTTGGGCATCACGGACTGGTTGTACGACCAGTGCCAGCGCCTTGGTGTCCAGGCGCGCTTTAACTGCCTGGCAGAACAAAAAAACGTTATTGATCTTTCGCCTGATGCGGTGCTGATCGCGACGGGTGGCTTACCTCATGCAGGCTACCTGAACGAAGGAGCGGACCTTGCAATCAGCAGCTGGGATATTCTCTCGGGGACTGTCCCTATAGCCAAGAACGTTCTGTTTTTTGATGACAACGGCCAACATGCCGGGGCGTCCTGCGCTGAATTTCTGGCACAAAGCGAATGCACTCTTGAGTACTTATCGCCAGAGATGATGATTGCGCCTGACATCGGCGGCACCAACCACCCGGCCTACCTGAAAAGCCTGTACGGTAACGATGTCACGATTACCTTGAACCA
>DTZW01000381.1:4447-5643 GCA_012961165.1 Gammaproteobacteria bacterium
CGATTACCAGCCGCAATATTCATGCAGCAATCTACGACGCTCTGCGCCTTTGCGTGACGTTTTGACGACTCCAATCAAAAGGCGCTCTCGATTGTGCTCGAGGCTGCCATTAATCCTTTGGCGCAGATTATGAGATGCGCCGGACGGGCCAGGAAAAAAGATCCCTTACCGGGAAAATCCGACTCGCTCCCTTAAAGCACCACCACTTGAGTCAACCCTTCAAGCGCTCGTTGGCTGGGTCCCAAGCAGCTTGCGCCAGGACGGTCGCTTTTCGGCGCTCACCCAAAATCCGGATATCAAAGGTACTGCCTGCTGATTCATAACCAGAATTCACATAGGCAAAAGCCAGACTCTTCTTAACAATATGACCATAACCACCACTGGTAGTCACCCCGATAATGTCATCACCGCTCAAGACCGGCTCGTTACCCATGGGGTCCGCATCAACGGCGTCAACTTCGCAATAAACTAGGTGAATAGGCACGCCTTCGTTCTTCTTGCGCTCGACAACATCAGCACCGATATAGTCACCGGATTTTCTGGCAAAGCGCAGCATGTCAGCCTCAACCAGTGAGATCTCTGTGGTCAGCTCTGCACCCCAACCCTTGTAGGCTTTCTCGAGGCGTAACGAATTCATGGCGTATGTGCCAAAGCGGCGGATTCCATGCGCCTCACCTGCCTGCATAAGGGCATCATGCAGATCACCGACCTTCGCCATGGGGCAGTGCAGTTCCCAGCCCAACTCTCCCACGTAGGAGACCCGCAGAGCGCGCACTGAAATATCGGCAACGGTAATCTCCTTTGCACTCATCCAGGTAAAGCCATCTTCGTTGGTGAGGCCCGCATCGGTCAGCGATGAAAGCACTTCGCGCGATTTGGGACCACTAAGCACCAGCACCCCATAGTCATCAGTTACGTTGCGCACCGTGACGTCGTCGCCCGACTCTATGTGCTGCACCAACCAGTCGAAATCGTGTAGCTCTGCTACGGCGCCGGATAACAGGTAGTAATGGTCTTTGGCCAGGCGGGTCACGGTAGCCTCGCTCTCGATACCGCCCAGCGGTGTCAGCATCTGGGACAACACGACAGCGCCATCTTTAGCAGGAACCCGGTTAGCACAGACTCGTTCCAACAAGGCGTGCGCGTCAATTCCTGTGACCTCGTACTTGGCAAAACTCGTGAGGTCTGTGAGGCCA
>DTZW01000381.1:5750-7864 GCA_012961165.1 Gammaproteobacteria bacterium
GGCCCGCTCCCAGCCGAAGGTGTCGCCATAGACAGCCCCGGCGTTCTTCAGAGTCTCATACAGCGGTGTGATACGGGTAGGCCTGCCTACGTCTCGATATTCACCCGGCAGATGCGGCTGGTACATCTGTTGATACTCATCTATGGATTTAGCAATTGCATAATCACCACTGGCCCACTTGCCATAGCGGCGCGGATCCATATCACGTACATTGATCTCGGTCTGGCCGTGCACCATCCACTGCGCCAGATACTTGCCACAGCCCGGACCCTGAGTGATACCAATAGAAGCCCCGCAACACAACCAGTAGTTGCGTAACCCTTCGGCTGGCCCGAGTAGAAAGTTGCCATCCGGGGTGTGTGTAATCGGCCCGTTAACCACACGCTTAATTCCAGCATTGGTCCAGCAAGGGATTCTCTCGGCAGCAAGTTCCAGGCTGGTCTCCAGGCGCTCCAGCGCGGGACTCAGCAACTCCATATCAAAGCCCCAATCGATGCCGTCCAGACCCCAGGCCTGTGCGCCGGCACGTTCGTAAGGTCCGATCAGAATGCCCTGCTGCTCCTGACGGTAGTAACACGATGCCCTGGGATCACGCACCACCGGCGGTTCGTGATCCAAAGCCTCCACCTCGGGCAGATTGTCGGTAACCAGATAATGGTGCTCCATGTTGACGATGGGTAGATCAAGGCCAACCCACTCACCCACCTGTTTGGCAAAACTACCAGCGGCATTAACCAAGTGCTCACAGACAATACTGCCCTTGTCGGTGACAACTTCCCACTCGCCGCTCGCCAACAGGCGTGTACCGGTAACCTGGGTGTGACGATAAATCTCGGCACCACCCATGCGGGCACCGGCGGCCATGGCGTTGGTCGCGCTGGCCGGATCGGTATGACCATCGTTGGGGGTATAAAAACCCATCTTCACATCATCAACCACCAACAGCGGGTGCAGTTTGCGGATCTCGGAAGGGCTGATTAGATGGCATTCGCTACCGACCGTATCCAGTATGCCTTTAACGTAATGAAACCAATCCACTTCCGCGTCGGTCAGTGCGAGGCGGACAGCACCACACCCATGCCATCCCGTGGCCTGACCCGTCTCGGCTTCCAAAGTCTTGTAAAGCGCTGGCCCCTCCTGGTGGAGTTTGGCCATGCTGAGCCCGCCAATGAAGTGGGGTATCAGGCCGGCTGCATGCCAGGTTGAACCCGAGGTGAGTTCGCCCTTTTCAAACAACACAATGTCATCCCAGCCTTCCTTAGTGAGAAAGTACAACAGGCCGGCGCCCAATACGCCGCCACCGATGATGACTGCTCTTGCATGCTGCTTCATCTCAAGACTCCATTGAATCTCTTTGCGTATCGAACGCAAGACCTAAAATCTGGGAAAGTCGGTCTATTGTCTGTCGCGACCGGAACACGCCTTTATCAATCACCAGGCAGTATCGTATCGAGCGCGCCGATCAGTTTTTGCACCTCTTCGACAGTGTTGTAGTGCACCATGCTCACACGCACCACGCCATCGTCGGGATCCATTCCCAACGCTTCAACACAGCGCAGGGCATAAAAATCCCCTGCGCCTACGCCTATCTGCTGTTCAGCTAGTTGCTGCGCGATATGAGCAGAAGGCATTGCCCGGGCGTGAAACGCAATCGTCGAAGCCCGGCTACCAGGAGTTGCATGGTCCTGCCCCAAAAGACGAATACCATCTCGATCCTTTAGGTAGTCCAGCAGCATATTAGCCAACTTCGCCTCATGCTCGCCTACTAACCCGAATACCTGGTGAGCCCTCTGATGCAAGTTCAGATCACTGGCGCCAAAGTGATGATGATGCAGGGCGTCGAAATATTCCGTTACCCCGGCAAGCGCCGCAATCTGTGCATGTTGCGGCCCAGTTGGGTTCAACCGATAACGCGACTTCTCTTCGTTGAAATAGTGGCCCTGTCCCTCGGTTTTTTTCAACGCTTCACTAGATCCCCACAAGACGCCCTGGTGGGTTCCAAAGGTTTTGTACGTACTATAGGCATAAAAATCAACGCCCAGGGTCTGCATATCGGGAATCACATGCGGGGCATAAGAAACCCCATCGGCCACAACCAGCGCGCCGACCTTATG
>DTZW01000381.1:7964-10968 GCA_012961165.1 Gammaproteobacteria bacterium
AAATCCTCAAGATCCGAAAGCTCCAGTTCGGCATCAGCCTTACCCACGCGCCACTCACGCATGATCATGCCATGCTCGGATAGGCGCCGCCAGCAACCCACGTTGGCCTCGTGGTCCTGGTTGGTCACTATGATCTCATCACCGGGGCGTAGCAGGTGACGCAGACTTTGCGCCAGCACGTAAAGATTCAACGTAGTCGATGGACCGATCGTGATCTCCTCCGGAGCTGCATTGATCAGCTCAGCAATAGCAGCGTAGGACTCATCCATCTCCTCACCCGCCTGCTTGGAAAGCGCGAATGCCCCATAGGGTTGCACTTTGTGTTCAACAAAAAAACGCTGTAACCGACTGATCACCGTGGCGGGCACATAAGACCCTCCGGCATTTTCGAAAAAAGCCCAGTCACGAGTTTGCGGATCGGCAAACGCGGGAAACTGTGCACGCACAAAATCGAGATCGAGTTCCATCTTCTCCCCAGGCTGTTTCAGCCAATTTCAAAATCAGTTTTTTTACTGCCCGAACCCGTTTCAGGATTGGCACTGCGGGCAGTAGTACGATGCCCTCTGGCCAATAACCTTGCGCCGTATCGGGGAGCCACAGTTTACACAAGCGACTCCGGCACGTTCATAAACGTCTAACGACTGCTCGAAGTAACCCGGCTCACCACTCACCTGGGCATAGTCACGCAGTGTAGTGCCCCCGGCATCGATTGCCTCTGATAACACTTTCCTGATCGCGTCCAACAGTCGTTGAAATTGCGACAAACTGACACGACCGGCTGCACGACCTGGGCGGATGCCGGCACGAAACAACGCTTCACTGGCGTAAATGTTACCCACACCCACGAGTACCCTGCCGTCCATGATGAACTGCTTGATGCTGGCTCGCCTGCCCCGGGACAACCGGTAAAGCACAGCCTCGGTCAACTGTTCATCGAAGGGTTCCGGCCCAAGACGCGTTAACAGCGCACTGTTCTGAATACCGCCTTTGATCCAAAGCACGCTGCCGAAACGGCGTGGATCATGAAAGCGCAGGATTTTCTTTGAACTCAGCACCAGGTCGACATGATCGTGTTTCTGCGCCGGCGTATCTACAGGAACCACTCGAAGGCGGCCAGACATCCCCAGGTGAATCATCAAGATTCCGTGACTAAAGTTCAACAGAATGTATTTCGCCCGGCGACTGACAGATGCCACCTTGTGCCCCCTTAGCGTCCGCGTGAGCCCGCGCGGAACCGGCCAGCGCAGCTGCCTTTGACGCACCACGACGCAGGTGATTCGCACACCTGTCACAAAGGGTTGCACCCCGCGCACTGTGGTTTCGACTTCGGGCAGTTCCGGCAACTCAAGTCCCCTCAATCATAAGGTCGGCAGACTGGCCAAACTGCATTACCTTAAACCGGTCTCAACGCCCAGCAAAAAGCATCAGCAGAACGATTGGACACTTGCCGGTTTGGGTGCCCGTTCCTAATTATTTCTATTTCAATCTACTGGAGCCTCTGACGAAACGAGCTCCTCAGTGGCCCAATTGTGAATAGTGTGAATCACGGGTAAGACTGATAAGCCTCGTTCAGTAAGAGAGTACTCGACTCTCGGCGGCACCTCTGGGTACACCTTCCGATCCACTAGATTGTAGGCCTCCAACTCTTTCAACTGTTTGGAAAGCATCTGCTGGGTCACGGTTCCTAGAGCCTTTCTTAGTTCACCGAAACGATGGGTCCCCTGACTGAGGTTGAAGATGATTGGAATCTTCCATTTCCCACCGATGACTGACATGGCCTCGCTGACGGGGCATCTGGGACTCTTTAACTTTGACTCCATGGTCACGTATTACATACCAAGTCTATATTTCCTGTCTACTTGTTTTCATCCTAATATCCGTTATCATTGTGAGTATGTTTTACATATTTACTAAGTCTTTCATATTTTTGTCTTAAAAGATTTGTACACAGACGTTTCTAATCGACATAAACCCCCAAGCTTTTATTCAAGGAGAGAAATCATGACCGCAGCGACAATCACACCGACAGAGCCCTATGTTTTGGAACTTGAACCAGGCGCCTACTACTGGTGCCGTTGTGGACTGTCCGCTAACCAGCCGTTTTGCGATGGCTCCCATAAGACCACTGACCTCGAACCTGTGTCATTTCAAGTGGAAGAAAAGAAAGTGATTGCTTTGTGTGGGTGCAAGCAGACAGGCAATCGACCGTTCTGTGATGGTGCACACACAAAAATATGAACGTTTTAGAAAATCAAATGGAGAATCGTTAGTGAGCATCTCAATAACAAAAACGATCGCACTATGGGCGATAACCGGGTTGACAGCAGCCGCATTTCGGGCGGCTGGGATAGCCAAGATTATCGGTACACTCGATGTTATGCCCCTAGTTAGCGAAATGGGTCTGCCAGCGTGGGTGGGGCGCCTTATCGGACCAGCGGAGTTAGCCGGTGCCGTCGGGCTTCTATTTAGGCAACTGAGCACCATCGCAGTCATAGGGCTGGCTGTGATTATGGGTGGGGCGATTTACTACCACGCCCTTTACACCCCACTAAGTCAAGCCTTGCCGGCAGTCTTGCTTCTGATCTTCTGCACAACTATTTTCATGTCCAGGCGAAAGTTTCATCAACTGGCTGATTACCATCGATAAGGTTGAGCACACGACCCAATAGTAAAGGTTCAGATTTGAATCTGACTGACACACAATTCACCACACTTGACGTGATATTGACTTGTCAGTGGATTCACCGAAGTTCGTGCTCACTTTACCGGTGCCCAAATCATCCGACGTGCGAGAATACCGGCACTAAAAGTGCATCCAAACTGTAATTATGACTTTTAATGTGACCAACCAGAAGACGGGAAATATTTTCACCGTTGACGAATCCGAGACATTGCTTGACGGTGCGCTACGACAGGGCTCGGCCTTTAACTACAGCTGCCGCAGTGGTTCATGTGGCAGTTGCCAAGCCGTTCTGGTCTCTGGCGAGGTAGATCCAGGAGAGTT
>DTZW01000381.1:11046-12618 GCA_012961165.1 Gammaproteobacteria bacterium
CTGCTGTGCCAGGCCCGGGCCCAGTCGGATCTGGTGATCGAAGCAATCGAGTTACCACCGGGGGTAGCGCTACCAATCCGTACTTTGCCCTGCCGGGTGATCGAGCTAGAGAAAGCCTGCCATGACGTCATGGTCTTACATCTGAAACTCCCGCAGAACCAAGCCTTTGACTACCTGCCAGGGCAGTACATCGACATTCTGCTGCGAGATGGCCGTCGGCGCAGTTTTTCAATCGCTAACGCAGCTGGTACTGACGGCAACCTGGAACTGCACGTACGTCATGTTCCGGGCGGGCACTTCACCCGCCAGGTGTTCGAGACCATGAAAGTACGTGAGTTACTGCGCTTCCAGGGGCCTTTTGGCACTTTTTTTCTGCGCGAGGAACCCAAGATGCCGGCGATTCTTGTCGCTGGCGGCACTGGGCTTGCGCCGATCAAGGCCATGCTGGATGCGGCTCTGGCGCAAAACACCACGCGCCCTTTTCATCTTTTCTGGGGAGTGCGCAGCCGGGCAGATTTATATTTTGACGAGCAGGTCAAAATCTGGGAGCAGGACCACGCAAACCTGGATTACACCCCAGTGCTGTCAGAACCTAAAGAGACTGATCGGTGGGATGGCGAAACCGGGTGGGTGCACGAGGCAGTGCTGCAGCGATTCCCCAACCTGACCGAAGTTGAGATCTATGCCAGCGGCCCGCCGCCCATGATCGAAGCGCTGAAAATACCTTTTGCTGAGCACGGTTTGTCGCCCGAGCGGTTATTTTTTGATTCTTTTGAATTTACGGCCGATACCCCCTGACCAACTGTAGTACTGCCCAGCCCCAAAGGGTGCTTGCCTATCAACGACTCTCCGGGGATTCCAACACAGGCACCAGTTCGGCTGGCGGAGTAGATGCCTCGGGGGCAATAGCCTTCTGCCCTGCAACCTCTGGAGACTGCAGGCCACGGCGGTAACACTGTAACGCCTTATCCGACTCCCCCATGGATTCCAGCAACAGGCCCAGTTCCAGATAGCCCTCGCGGCTACCGCCCAGGCGAACTGCCTCCAGCAGATGGTCGCGAGCCTTGTCACGGTCATTGTGCTCCAGATGTAGCCTTGCGAGAGTCATCAGCAGATCGGGGTCGTCCTTATGGCTCCCATTCCACTGCTCGGCGCGGCGCAGTTGCTCTTGGATCTGCTTAGAATGTGCATGACCATACAGTCGAACCAATTCTCCATTCCAGTGCCGGGCAATGCTTTTGCGCAAAAAACGTTCGGCGACATCCTTAGCCCCGGTATTGATCAGGGCACGGGCGTGCGCGGCCTGAAGTACCGGGTCTCGTCGCTGGCGGCGCGTCAGCCGCGACCAGGCCAGTTTCGGATCAGTATCTTGGGTCAGGCGTTGCACCTGCAACTCCTGACGCAGCCCATCAAGCTCGGGCTTGGGCAATGCCCGAAGGTCACGGCTGTTAGCCAGCAACTTCTCCAAAGCAGGCCAGTCCTGTTGCGATCGCAGCAACTGTGCCAACATGCCCTGAACTGCACGGCGGCGCACACCCTGTTCGTGCAGCTGCTCAAGCACGCCCCGGGCTT
>DTZW01000382.1 GCA_012961165.1 Gammaproteobacteria bacterium
TATTCACCGTCTATATAACTGCTGACCTTAACCTCGACCATCTCTTTGGGCCTGGCAGATAGCCGGTCAGCATAGCCTAGCAGTGGGGGATTCTGGCGATTCATGTCTGGATTACCTGTGGCGTGGCTGGGCCATCACTGGAGATGGCGGTTTGACGGATGTCTCTCAAATCCTCGATCTCATTGAAGCGTCGAACACGATGCATGATCTGTCGATTGTCCCACATCACGGGGCCATGTGATTGCCAGTGGTGTACATAGACTGTATGTCGTTAAACCAAATTGGACAGATGTTCTCCTAGTTTAAGAGACGGTTCAGCTCATCAGATTTAAGTTATTGCAGTTATCGTAATGCATCTTTTGGCGCATGGCCGAGGTGTCCAATTTAATGGTGAGCCTTTGATCCGGTATTTCTGGTCCCCGTCCATAATACACATCAGTGGGTATCAGGTTAAGGGGATCAGGTCCAAACCTGGCACCGTACTCGAGTGGGCTTTTCGCCCACCGGGTCACTGATTGCGCCAGTAAGCGACACGTCAACTACCCCGAATTAATCGGGAGTCAATCAGGAAAGAACACTGTCGCTGGTGCTTGAGGTGATAGTTGCATTGGTAATGCAATCCCAGGGTATTTTGAATCGCACTCTTAGTGTTTTGCGGTTCAGGAAAGTGTATTTATCGTATACTTTTTCCCCAAACCCAGCAGAAGCACATGCGTTATGAAAATTCATCCTCTGGGCGCCTTTGATAATAGCGCTAAAGACTACAGTCATATTTCTGTTAAACCTCTGGCAGCGGCCATGGGCGCAGAAATACACGGTGTGCAAATCAGTGATCTGACAGATGCGCAATTCTCTGAAATCGAGGATGCACTGTATTGCCACAAGATGATCTTTTTTCGGGATCAGGGCATGACGCTAGGTGACCAGGAGTCATTCACGCTGCGTTTTGGCGAGTTTGGTATCGATGCTTACACTTCTGGTGTAAAGGGATATGACAACGTGCAGCCAGTGATCAAGGAAGCTGATGCTAAAGTGCAGTTTCTTTTCGGTAGCGGTTGGCACACCGACTCCCCGTTTTTGGAAACCCCACCGGCAATCAGCATGTTGTATGGGGTTGATATTCCGCCCTACGGTGGCGACACGATATGGTGCAATTCGGCGCTTGCCTACCGCTGCCTGAGCGACACAATGAAACAGGTTATCTCCGACCTGCGGGTACATATGTCGGCGGTGGGTGTCATCAGGCAACTGCAACAGATAGAGAAAGTCAGCCCCGGCGCGGTTGCTTCAACTTTTAAACAGACGAAGCAGGACGACAACAGGCAGAAAATGATTGATGGATGGTTTCATCCAATGGTGCGGACTCATCCGAAGTCTGGAGAAAAATCCCTGTACATTGATCATACGTACAGCACCGGCATCCAGGGTATGACTGAGCCTGAGGCACAGGGTCTGCTTGCTTTCCTCCAGCAGCATGTCACTCAGCCAGCCTTCAGTTGCCGCCTGCGTTGGCAACCCCGAACATTCAGACGTGAAATGTACCGAACCACAGTGAATGGAGAAGTCCCACGGTAATGTCCAGCCTATCGGCGTCGCCACGGCTGCCTATCTGGCCGGGATGCTTTCTGGGTTTTACAGCCAAGCCTTGCTGAGTCGAATCTGCGCCTACCCGACACCGAAAGTCCCGAGTGGCGCATCTGCCAAAAGCAAATTCCTATTCCTTTCCTTATTCCTTAACAAGAGCATTTGATAATGTCAGTCTGACTCACCCACCGGGCCAACGGAAATTGCACGGCCAAGGAAGAAAAAGAAGGAAGGTGGAAATGGGTGTCAGGTGACGATGCCTAGCGCTCTACACAGTCGCCAGACTATTATGGTTTAATTCGCCATTCATCAGATCATCAAAATCAGGAGGTTAAAATGAGTCAAGTTTGTATTGTCACCGGGGCGTCTCGCGGTCTTGGCAGAGGTATCGCTCTCGTACTTGCCCGCGAAGAGGGGTGTACGGTTTACGCGACTGCCCGTAATGAAGACGCTTTGAAAGCTCTGGCCGAAGAAGCGGCCGACGGTGGCAAGGGTGGCAGTGTGAAGCCCTGCGTGCTTGACCAGAGTGATGACGGTGCCGT
>DTZW01000383.1 GCA_012961165.1 Gammaproteobacteria bacterium
GCTAACGGATTCATTAATGTTAAGAGCGAGGTAGGCGTTGGCACTAACATCGAGTGCTATTTCCCTCTTTCTAAAGAAGCGCCCACAATCAGCGTGTCTAAACCACTACTTCCCGAGCCTACCGAGCTTCCCGAGCCCACCGAGCTTCCCGAGCCCACCGAGCTTCCCGAGCCTACCCAGCTTCCCGAGCCTACCGAAAATACAGCGAAAGAGAATATTCTCATCACTGAGGATGAAGAAAATGTTTTATCGATACTCTCAAGAGCAATACGTTCAAAAGGTTATAACGTCTACAATGCCACGAATGCTGAAGAAGCATTAGAGATTTTTAACGAGGCAAAAGTCCACATCGACCTTCTGGTTACTGACATCATGATGCCTGGTTTGAATGGCAAACAGTTGGCAGACCACGCTGTTAAAATAAACCCAAACCTCAAAGTTATCTATATCTCAGGATACTCAGACAGTGCTCTTTTTAAGGAAGGCGTAATCGCGCCCGATATTGTTCTGCTAAAAAAACCATTCTTGCCGGGAAAATTGATCAACGAAATTCGAGAAATCCTTGATCAACATTCTGATTAATTTCGGCACTATATAGACAACCAGATCACTGACTCGGCCGGTTGGCGGATTCATAACATCTCCAGTGCAAAGTGAAGCAGTTAGCGCTCAATAAAGCGATTTCGATTACTCGGGTTCGTATCGAAGTATCAGAGAATCCCCTTCCCGTCACAGGACGGATATTTAACAACTAACCGTACTCTCCGCTATTACTCCTGATCTTTCTGCTCAATTGACTCTCACAACCCAGAGTGGCTAGAGCACCCTGCTACTGTGTTAGCATCCCAGATAAATAATAAACTGGGACCATCTCCATGCATTATTCAATTTTGCTGCTTGCATTGCTGGTATCCGCATGTAATCAATCATCCACACAGCAAGAATCCAACCCTATTGTCACCACTACCCCTCCCGTACACACTGAAGGATCTCAGCAGTATGCCGATATACAGGCGGCCAAAGAAGCACTGCCCGGCAAAGCCCACTACGATCGCGCATGCATAGCATGCCATGGTGGCGCTGTTAAAAGAGCGCCGCAGCGAGAAATGATCGGCCTGATGACCCCTGAATCCGTACTGTATGCAATCACTAAGGGTGTCATGCGCGACGAAGCGCTGTCCTTAACCGCTCAAGAAAAAAGAGAGGTTGCTGAGTATATTAGCGGCGTAAAACTGGGCGGCGAACTGACGCCATTACCCGCTTGCGATAACAAAAGTGCAACACTCGCATCGAGTTCGTCGATCAACTGGGGAATACAACCCGAAAATACACGTACCATATCAACCGAAGTTGCCGGTATTTCCTCTACAAACATCACTAAGTTAACGACCAAATGGGCAATCGCTTTTCCAGACTCGAGTAGAGTCAGGTCACAGCCTACTTTCGCTGGTAATCAAATATTTGTTGGCTCACATAGTGGCATTGTATATTCGTTAGACCGCGATGAAGGGTGTGCAAGCTGGTCCTATATTGCATCCGCAGAAGTCAGGACCGGTATCACCTATTCCGCATCAGGTCCTAACCCGATGATTTTCTTTGGCGATGTTATCGGCAATGTCTATGGCCTCAATGCCAATACCGGAGAGCAAATGTGGCGCACGCGAGCCGACGATCATCCCAACGCGACAATCACAGGCACACCTTCGCTGAACAACAATATGCTTTACGTACCTGTCTCCTCCCTGGAGGTCAGTCTAGCGATCAACCCTTACTACGAATGCTGTACGTTTCGCGGCTCGGTCACTGCGATAAACGCTACTACCGGCGAGATACAATGGAAAACCTATACCATTAAAGAAGAACCTGCCGTCACTGGCCAAAACTCTGTTGGCACCAATATTATCGGGCCGTCGGGCGCTGTCGTATGGAATAGCCCCTCAATAGATGTGATTAACAATCAACTCTACATTGGCACTGGAGAAAACATGTCCTCTCCCGCCAGCCTCACCAGCGATGCGATGCTGGCTATAGATTTAGACACAGGAAAACTCAATTGGGCTTTTCAGGCGACCGCTAATGATGTTTGGAACACAGCCTGTGAGACCACCACCCCACAGAACTGTCCGATAGAGGATGGGCCGGATTTCGATTTCGGTGGTGCAACTATCATTGTGGACACGACAAACCATGGCCGCCTCGTTATCGCTGGTCAAAAATCCGGGTTCGTTCATGCACTCAACCCGAAAGACGGGTCACTGGTTTGGCAAACACAAGTCGGTCGAGGCGGTATACAAGGAGGGATCCATTTCGGGATTGCTGCAAGTGGGGAAACACTATTAATACCCATCAGTGATATGGCGGATGGACGCACCTACCCCACCCCGGACCGACCAGGTATGCATGCATTGGACGCCAATAACGGGAACCTTCTGTGGTCCACATTACTTGAAGACAAATGCGTTGGTCGAGCCCATTGCCACCCCGGTATTTCGCAGGTCCCGACAGTCATCGGAGATCTTGTCATTGCCGGATCCATGGATGGGGTGGCTCGCGCCTACGCTATTGATACCGGCAAGATTGTTTGGGAGCTGGACACTTCCCAACAAGAATTCACCAGCACGCTCGGTACGCTCACGAAAGGAGGCTCGATGAGTGGCGGAGCTGGACCTATCGCTAACAACGGTCTGTTATTACTGAGTTCGGGTTATAGCCTATACAATCACATGCCTGGTAATCTCCTCTTGGCACTTGAGCTGAAACCAGAATGACGCGATGTCGGGCATTGTTGATTTACTCTCTGGGCCCGAGCGCGAGTGCGCATTAGATTCATATTAGTAATCTGTACGGCCCTTAAGAAATAGCAGCAATAGGGCCGCAGCAACATGACAGGTATTATCGCGTTATGAATGATTCACTTTTAAATCGCGATCCGCTCGACCCAGCCATCACGGAATGCCCCTTTGATTATTATCAGGCCCTGCGTGAAGAAGGTGGTGTTTCCCAGGGTGTTCATTTTTGCCCCGGGGCGCCCCTTGCGAGGCTGGAATCTGCGATTGCTTTTGAGCAGCTGTTCGAACGACTCCAAAACTTTCAGCTGGATGAGTCCAGTAGTGACTTGCGGCATCTACCGAGTTTCACGCACCGCAGTCTTAGAAAAGTTCAGATCACTTTTGAAAGGACAGTAACCGCTACCACTCGCTGATATCTTCTTCGGGCCGGTAGCTAACATGGCTGCGATCGGGTAACAGCGCGTGCATGTTTACCTCTGATCTCGTCAATGTGACTAATCCGGCACAACTCTTAGAAGTTTGCCACTCTCACTATCCGTCAGGATGTAAAGATACCCATCGGGGCCGCATCGCACATCGCGAATTCTCGCGCCGATCTCCGCGAATACGGATTCTTCACCGACAACCTTTCCCATTTCCATGTCGATACGTCGAACGTCCTGATCCACAAGTGCCCCAACGAAGAGGTCGCCATGCCAATCTGGAAAGGCGGCACCTTTGTAAATAGCCAAACCAGATGGTGCAATACTTGGAACCCAAAAAGTTAGCGGTTCCTCAATACCCGGAGCTGACTTCAACGGCGAAACGTATGCACCCGAATAATTGATACCCTGGGTAACTGCGGGCCATCCATAGTTTTTGGCAGGGAGTATGCTATTTAACTCATCGCCGCCCCGGGGACCGTGCTCATGCATGTAGACCGTGCCAGTACTCTGATCCAGCGCCAAACCCTGTCCGTTGCGATGCCCATAGGACCAAACTTTCGGATCACCTTTGCCGCCATCAGAGAAAGGATTATCGGCGGGAACTGAGCCGTCACCATTAATCCTAATAATCTTTCCTAGCTGACTAAAAGTGTCCTGCGCTGCTTCACGATATTCAAAGCCATCGCCGGTTGTCATCAGTAAAGTGCCATCGTCAAGAAACAGCATCTTCCCACCGTAGTGAACGGCTGTATCCTTGAGCGGATGAACGGTAAAAATCGTCTGCAAGTTTTCGATTGATGTTGCTGCCAGCTCTCCTCTCACGATTCGCGTGCCATTAGACTCACTTGAGCCGTAAGCAAAAGACAGGTAAACGATCTGGTTTGTGTCGAACTGGGGGTCCAGTACTACGTCAAAGTATCCACCCTGACTTTCGACAAAACTGGCGGGGAGTCCCGTCAGAGGTTCGCTAACTTCCCCTTCGTTGCTCACCCTTCGTACTTCTCCCACCCTTAAGGCGACCAGATAGCTTCCATCTGGCAGAAAGGCAATCGACCAGGGGAAATTCAGATTATCGACAACCGTTTCAATTTTGTAATCCGCATTGGTTGTCGTTGCGAAAAATATCGCGATTATTAGTAGAAGAACTCGCATTGTACTTTCACTCAAACTCGTTACGCGTCATCATATCAAACAAAGTCAGATACTGAGGGGTTTCAATGGGCAGGATAGCTGGAAGTTACTTAGCGGCGGTCATCTCAACTTATATAGTGGGTGTGATCTTTGTTAGTCAGGGAAATATAGCGAACGTGGTCGCGATGGGTTTTCAGGTCACGATCGCACAGAGACTGGACGCTGTAGTGCATGATCTGACTCATATGACGGAGATTTACTTACCGATCATCGCGGTTAGCATGTTGATCTCATTGCCTATCGCCGCAATGATCATAAAGTACGCTCCTCATCTAAGATCGATAGGATATATCCTGGCGGGCATTACTGGTCTGATCGCTGTACATGTAATTATCAAGATGGTCTTTGGGATCTCTGGCATTGCTCCGACCAGGACCCTTATTGGCCTTCTTGCTCAGGGCCTGGCTGGTGGCGTCGGCGGCTATCTGTTTCACCGGCTTTCGACACAAAAAGAGCTCGCAAGCTAGGCAAATGCTGTCCGCATGCCCCCTACCCGTCAGATACAGCGAAGATCCTTCCAGAATGTACCTGATGCTTGTTTAGGCGGCCATGTTTGGGCCACTCGCTGAATTTGTACTTCGCGAGGTGAGGACCGAGCAGTAAGTTATTCAATAACTCAATCTCTTAGCTGTTCTCCATCGGAGCGCCTGTTTGGCCCAATAGCAGACATCGCAGTTCATCGAGTTTTCTCACCCTCACAAACCACCCTAAAAGTTTGGAATATTTCAGCACTAACTCGAGATTGAGCTGAAGTCTGGGTTTGTGCCCTGTAGCCTAAGTTTCCATCTCTAAGACATAGGTCACTTTGCCGGCGCTTTTCGAGTATAATAGATGCCTAACCTTTGGAAAAACGTAAGAATATGACAAGTAAACCCACGCGCGCGCCAGCTAAGAAGAAACAACCGGCAGCAGTTCAAACCTCAGAGTCCATCGCAGAAAAGACAAGGATCTATTTAGCGTCGGGCAAGAAAATTCAGTCTATTGAGCCAGGTATCAGCGGTCAGACAAACACTCCGGCCAAAAAGCAAATTTCGCTGGGTAACAAAGATAAAGAAAACTAGTTTCGAGCTCAGATTTTTGCTGCGCAGCCCTCGTTGCAGGGCCATAAACGTCGAACTCAGTGGTGGATTTCAGTTCGTGTTTTCAGTTCGTGTTTTCAGTTCGCGTAATGTTGTGCGGGTGCCTGTTAGCTAACGCGCCTCAGTCACTATTGGACTAGCCTGCGCTGAAGCAGGCTAAGTGGCCTCAACTCGCCGATTGCAAGACAGAACTCCCCGGTTAGTTCTTACGGTCATGTGATGCTTCAATAGGATATTTTATCGGATCACAAAAAGTGAGATGCGCACTAAAACATTCTATAGGACAAAAAATGAAAGATTTCATACTAGCTATCGTTTTATTCAGCACCCTGATTGGCTTCGAGACTGCGATTGCAGAACCCGAATATACCCGGCTTGAGATGGAAGTTGATGTAGAAAAATCCGCCGATGAGCTTTGGGCAGTCGCTGGTGGCTACTGCGACATTAGCGTGTGGGCGAATATTGAGTGCGAAATTACCTCGGGCGACGGCAACATAGGTACCGTTCGAGTGCTACTGGGTGGAGCGATCACCGAGGTCATGGTCGCCAAGACAGATCTTTCTTATGGGTATACTCAGCCTATCAAAGAAGGACAGTTTTACGACCTTTACCACGGGTTTATGGAAGCGAAGCCCGTTAACGATAGCAGCTCCAAGCTTTTCTACACCTTGGTTTATGATGTATCAAACTTTCCTGATCAGGCCGCTAAAAATACAGACATGGCACGACGTAGGGCTCAGTTTGATAAGTTCTTGCTGAACATCAAGATGCTGACGGAAAAGTAAACCCCTTAGTTCTGCAACTTTCGTCTGCGGTTGGCATCACCGTTTGTCATTGCGGCGCAGTGGTCTGTAACGACGCGTCGAGGGTTCGCTTTCGGGCCTATCATTAATCTTTTTTTGTCGTCGGACTATTCGCGTTGTCATTAAGCATCGGTATACAGCGATTGACCTGTTGAGTATCAGCTTCTGACCTCAAGTCCAGACAGCAAGTTCTGCTAGCACCAACAAACCGGCGCTTATTCAGCATACTCCTGTTAAATCGCGACTACATTTAAAGTGGGACGGAGGGGGTTAAACCCTTATTTCCTCCGTCCCCTTTAGTTCTCGTTATCCCTTTAGAGTTGCTCAGGCGACGTCCTGGGCCCAGTTACCGTGGAAGCCGAATGGAACGCGGTGATCCAGGTAGGCTTTAGCCAGAGGTTCACCCGATACATTCTGAGCGTCAAGAATGACCAGATGGCTCGCCTTCCGGTTCTCGTCGTAGACGTTGGCTAACAGGAAGCCATCACCTTCTGGGGCATCAGCTGATCTCGGTACGAAGATCGGCTCATTGGTCGCACAAGCCTCACCAACATCATGAAGCTCAACCTTACCCGTCTCATGATCACGTCGGCCGATGGCATTAAAGCCACCAACTTTAAACTGCGGATTATTATCAGCGGCAAAGTAACCATAGCGATAGTTCATCCCCGTGTATCGCTCATCCAGACGCGGAAATTCACACGCCAGATCATCCAAACGTTCCCATTTGTAATCATTCGTGTTCTTGGCCAGGTCAAAGGTCCAACGAGTCAGCCGGGGAATAGCCTTGGCAGGGTCGCCAGGCGTTCCATCAGGCTTTGGGAATAACGGCGCTTCTTCAAATTCGCAAACGTCACAGGTCACGATGTCTCCGTCTGTATGCGCATTCATTGGGTGGAATACAAACGAAGGGTCACCCTGGAACCAGCGCAAATCATCAACCGTTCCGTTCCTTGGCATGATCCCGATGTGAACACCCTTCTCCGGCTCCCAGGCGTAAACGGGCGCGCCGGTCATAGCCCGTTCCATAGAACCGGTCAGCGGCATGATAGGGAAGATGACGTGTTCACGGGTCACCATGAAATCGTGAACCATCGCGGCATAAGGCGCTTTGAAGGTTTCCGAACGCACCAGGCTTCCATCTTTGTTCACCACATGGAATGACATGTGTTCCGAAATCATCCCATCGGCATTGTAGCCAAAGAAAAGCATCTCACCGGTTTCAGGGTCTATCTTCGGGTGGGCAGTCATAGGCCCAACAAGCTTGTCACCGAAAGTATGGGGACCCAATGATTCCAGGGTCATCGGATCAAGCTCAAACGGCGCGTGGGCTTCTTCCAGCGCCAGCAATTTGCCCGCATGATAGAGAATGTTTGTGTTTGCCAGACCATCAGTCTCGAGACCCATCACACTTTCATCGTTGCCCATGGGATTAAAGGCGCCAAACAGTGAGCGGCCTGCCTCGATTTCCTTCTTAAACTTAACGGATTGTACGTATCGGTTTTTGTAATTTACTTTCCCATCAGCGATGTAAAATCCATGAACCATACCGTCGCCACCAAACCAGTGATATTCACCCCTTGGCGCGAATTGTGGATTAGGCCCGTTTCGGAAGAACGCTCCACGCAGTTCCTGTGGTACTTCACCCTCTACGACGAGGTCTGGCGCATCACACTCCATATGAATGGGTGCAAACCCACCCTCAAGGTTGGGATGACTCGGAAATGGCTGTGACATGGTTAAGCTCCTTTTGGGTCTATTTAGGTTATACGTTAAAAATCGAAAACTAGTCTGCTTGCACCTTTTCTGCTTGTGGGCTGTCTGGATGCTGTTGTTCTTTCGATGAAAGTTTCTGTGAATCGCGTAGCAGCTCCTGAGCCGCTTCAATCCTTTGCCGAACCAGAGGTACATTGTCGCCGGCAACTACGCCAGCCAGTACGAGGCCCGTCCCATACTGAACAGCTGCCGTCAGCTGGTTCTCTCTAATAATCCCGCTTCCCCATATGATAGTAGAACTGATAAAAGCAGTAGTGACCTGTCCTGCCAGCAGCTCGGGATCAGCCCATGACTCAAGCTCGCGCCTGTCCTGCATCACACCGAGTTCCTGGCCTATTTCATACGCAAGACTGGCTGTAATACTTCGCTGGACCTGTTGCATGGAATCTAGGGAGCCAAACGCTTCCAGCAGTCGTCGGTGAAAGTCAGGCGCCTGCAGAAACTGGAAGGTGATGAAATCAAGGATAGCGAATATACGATCAAGGCCAATCAGACTCGTCTTGATCTTTACCTGGTCCGGATCACCTACAAAATGATCTTCAATAGCTGCAGCCAGCAATTGATCCTTTCCACCAAACTGGTTGTACAGGGTAGGCACGCTAACACGACAAGCTGCCGCGAGTTCACGAATCGTAATCGACTCGTACCCCTTTTCGGCAATCATCTGTCGTGCGGTTTCCATGATCGAGGCACGACGCGCGAGGCGATTTTCTGTCATCAGATTCATCGCTGGATGTTAAGAGAAATATTTAACATGTTCAAGCAAATTTAACTTGTTAAAGTTTTGCGAAGCTTATTGAGAAAGTGACCCAAGATTCAGGCCACCAAACGCTTTAACAGCGCCGTTCATTCGACACAAACGTGCCCAGTACTGGTTCACCTCTTCATAGGAATGGCCTGGCATTAATTGGTTACACAGCATCAGGCAGTAACCAACCATGATATCGGCAGCGGTGAACTCGCCCAGCAGGAACTCCTTTCCCTCAACCGCATCATTGACGGCCTTAACGCAAAGAAGTGCCCGGTTCGCCATTTCTTCAACCACCGCGGGGATTTCCGGATCAAAGTTACGCCTGTGATTAACGATTTCACCCAGGGGTCGAGCAAAAGTTGCCTCACCAAACCATGACCACTGCATATATAGCGCATGTTCCGGCGTGCCCGCCATGGGCTGCAGCCGACCGTTACCATATCGATCCAGTATGTACTGCACCATCGCCCCGGACTCAAACATCGAGAGTTCACCGTCCTCCAGTACCGGCACCTTTCCTACCGGGCTCTTCGTGAGCCACTCCGGACTCATTCTAAACTCAGGTGAAAACGACACGGTCTCTATATCAAGAGGCACGCCAAGCTCTTCGCATAACCAGATTATTCTTGTCGACCGGGTCCACGGCACATGAAACAACTTAAGCATCACATTTCCCTCAGGGTGCCATACTCACCAACACCTGCCTTTTTCGGTTACCAGAATATGGTCTGCGGCCATGCATTATCATCCTGTTATTCACAATCGCTATTTCACCGTCAGCCCATCGCAGATCTGTTGTGTAGTCCTCTGCCATGCCGCACAGCGATTCAAGCAGCTCCAATGGTATTTCAGTTTTATCCCCAAACATGACACCACTCGTGGGATTTTCACGAACACCGGGCCAACCCCTGTAGGCAGCTATTAACTGATGATAGAAAGATTGCCCGCCATTGGTTAGGTCAATAATTCCAGGCAATACAGGAGAAAGTGTCTCAAGCTCATCATTGGCCTGCCAGGTATAAGCGTAACCCATAGACGCCAGCTTGTTCTCCGCTTCATGTTTGTCACTAACGTCCAGGGTGCTACACCAGCTTCTACCCTGCCCAGAGGATTCATCGCTAACCGCAGGCATTCGCGTGACATACCGCAGACCTTTTCCCACCAGCTGTTCCGTCCAGGTAGGATGACGGAGACTAAAAGCTTTGAGGAGTTGATCGGACCGGCATACCGGTGTCGCCCCACCCTGCTCCGCTGCTGAGATGCAGCAAAAAAAAAGCACCGACGGCGAAACCGGTGTCTGGGCCATTTCATGATGGAGGTAGATCTCTACCTCCGGAGGCGCTTCATTCGCGGTAAACACCCGGTCGCTATAATTAATGCGAACCGCATTAGAGAGTGACTCCTGATACGAAAACACCGGCAACCCAAACGCAGCAACAAATCTGTTAAAGTCACCAGGGTCTTGCATTGCGAGCCCTCGAATGAGGACTACGCCTGTTTCTTTCAAACCCTTGTTTATCGCCACCCGGTTTTGCCGAACCCATTCCTCAATGGAAACGGGTTCGGATGGAGTATCAAAAGTGACCGGAAACATCACTTCTAAATCAGGACCCAAGGACCAGGTCAGCAAACGTCCTTAGCTGACCTATACTACGAGTTGATACCAGCAATGAAGTGACCGGCGTATCTTTCCAGGCCTGCAATCTGTCTTTGATCCTGTCGACGGACCCGACGAGAGAAATCTCATCGGCAAGTTCTGTCGGCACCGCAGCGGCGGCTTCATCCTTCTTACCCGCCAGGAACAGGTCCTGGATCTTTTCCGCAGCCTCTTCAAAACCCATGCGCTTAACCAGTTCATTATGGAAGTTGCGGGACTTGGCTCCCATACCCCCGATATAAAGTGCAAGGTTTTGCTTCAAAGGCTTCAATGCTTCTTCGACATCATCATTGATGATGACCGAAATCCCCTGCATGATCTCGAAACCAGGTTTCGCATCTTTTATCTGGTCTGCATACACTTCCTGACGATAGGGCGAGTAATAGAGCGGTAACCAGCCATCAGCAATCTCTGCCGTCATTTCGACATTCTTCGGCCCTTCTGCACCCAGAAAAATCGGAAGGTCTTCTCTGTAAGGGTGGGTAATAGACTTCAGAGGTTTACCCAGGCCCCAGGAACCTTCACCAGTGTAGGGTAGTGGATAATGCTCGCCGTCGTTTGTGACCGGCTCCTGTCTGCGAAGAACCTGACGAACAATATCTACATACTCCCTGGTCCTTGCTAACGGTTTCCCAAAGGGCGCCCCATACCATCCCTCAACTACCTGCGGGCCTGAAACTCCCATACCCAAAATAACCCTGCCGCCAGATAAGTGATCCAGTGTCAGTGCTGCCATCGCCGTTGCAGTTGGTGCGCGGGCAGACATCTGGGCGATACCTGTTCCAAGTCTGATCCGCTGGGTGTGCGCACCGATCCATGCAAGCGGGGTGAACACATCCGAGCCCCAGGCTTCCGCAGTAAATAGTGCATCGTAACCAAGCTTTTCAGCTTCCTGTGCAATCTCGACCATCTTGGGGTTTGGGCCTGCACCCCAGTATCCCAGCTGCAATCCAAGTTTCAGATCACCCATATTCTTGTACTCCGCAACATAATTACTTAATACGGCAGGATGCCGCGCCGATTGAATCAAAGCAACCTACATTCCGCCCGGTTCTGACGAACAATAATTGCCAATTACCAGGTTGCCGTTTAGTCTTAACCTTTTACCACATCTGGAGATTAGTGATGGTGACACAATACGTTGGAAGCAGTGACGAAGAACGAAAGGCACTTGTAAGCAGAGCCAGGTCAGGTGACATGACGGTTTCCAACAGGGAGATGTTTGAAGCATTCAAAATAGACCCAAGTTACGACGCATACGGCATACCACTGGACAAGATGGACCCGGTCCATCCTGCGCTCTTTGCCAACGATACTCTATGGCCGCACTTCGAACGATTAAGAAAAGAAGACCCTGTCCATTACACCGAGGACAGCATGGCGGGCCCTTACTGGTCCGTCACTAAGTACGAAGACATCATGTATGTCGATACACACCATGACCTGTTTTCTTCAAAAGCAACGCTGGGCGGTATTTCCCTCGGCGGTATTCCAGATCAGGATAACGAGTTCTCCATACCCATGTTCATCATGGAAGACCCACCCAAACACGATGCACAACGCATGGTAGTGACGCCGATGTTCCTGCCGAAACAACTGGTCGGTCTTGAGCCGCTGATCCGGGAACGTGCAGGCGAGATATTGGACGGCTTGCCTATTGGCGAAGAATTCAACTGGGTGCGCTCTGTATCCGTTGAGCTGACAGCCCAGATGCTGGCAACACTTTTCGACATTCCACAGGAAGACAGGATGAAGTTAATCCTGTGGTCAGATACTTCCCAGAACATCGGTGACCCGGAATATTTCGAAACGCCGGAGGAGGGGTTTCAAATCCTTTTTGAATGCCTCAGCTATTTTCAACAGCTTTACGATCAAAGAAAAACCGAACCCCAAAAGTTTGATCTCATCTCGATGCTAGCTCATGACGAATCGACCAACAACATGAGCCCACAGGAATTGCTGGGTAATATACTGCTACTGATTGTCGGTGGTAACGACACAACCCGTAACTCTATCTCCGGTGGTGTGCTGGCGTTAAACCAGAATCCCGCGGAATACGAAAAGCTAATTCAAAATCCAGGGCTTAT
>DTZW01000384.1:0-6455 GCA_012961165.1 Gammaproteobacteria bacterium
GACGGGAACTTCAGATTGAATACAACCGTGCTGGCGTCGGGCGCTTCAACAGAGTCAACCATCTTGAAAAACGCCTTTCGCGAACTCGGTACGCCTTCGGGCGGGAAAATGATTTTGTCGTAGGTGGCTTTGATGTCCGCCGACGTCAATGGCGTGCCATCATGAAATGTGATGCCACTTCTGATCTTGAATGTGTACTTGGTGCCGCCATCTGTAGCTGCCGGCACATCACCTTCACACAGATCGCACTTAAAGTCTGCCGGGTCCGCAGGATTTTCTGGGTTTACCCGAATCAACAGACTGTAGAACGGCCTGATGGGATGCACCATGCCGAACGTGGTTTCCTGATGGCCGTCATACGATGGGATCTTGCTGGCCACTACAAAATTCAGGGTCCCACCGGGTTGCGGTGTCGCCGCCATCGCAGTCATCGTCAGACCTGCTGCCAGAAACGCTCCTGTCGCTATAGAAATGACAAATTTACTCTTACGTTTTTTCATTTCCTACTCTCCTCGCTTTTGTTTAACAGCGTCAAATTATTTACCAGCATCAGAATCTGCTGATTTCATCATTGTTGTTAATATCGGCAGCCACAGTCAACACCTATTTCGCCACAATATGCTCTAGAACGCACTTATTAGGCTCTGACGCTGCAAAACCGCACGACTACACCTGGCTGCAGGCTACCCAGTGCCCAGGTGAAATCTCACGGCCCTGTGGCACTGATACTCTACAACTGTCCACCGCCAGGGGGCAGCGGGGGTGAAAAACACATCCGTTTGGTGGGTTCATAGGACTCGGCACCTCGCCTTGAAGCACCTTATGCGCTCTGTGACTTTCTACCTCAGGGTCTGGGATAGGGACCGCATCCAGGAGGGCGCGAGTGTAAGGATGCATTGGGCGATCAAACAATGCATCACCGCCGGCCAGCTCAACCAGGTTGCCAAGATACATGACCGCGACCCGGTCTGAAATATGCCGTACGACGCTCAGGTCGTGCGCAATGAACAAATAGGTTAGGTTGAACTGCCTGCGCAGATCCTCCAGCAGATTAATGACCTGGGCCTGGATTGATACATCCAGCGCTGATACCGCCTCGTCACAGATAATAAATTCCGGGTTAAGCGCTAAAGCGCGAGCTATACCGACCCGTTGCCGCTGACCACCACTCATTTCGTGGGGATAGCGATCAGAGAATTTTGGGTCAAGACCGCAGACGGCTAGCAATTCGTTGACACGGGCCCGGCGTTGTTTTGGATCCTTTATGATGCCGTGTACACGCATCGGCTCGTCCAGCATGCTACCGATCTTCATTCGTGGGTTGAGCGAGCTGTACGGGTCCTGAAAAATCACCTGAATCTTTTCCCGGACCGGCACCAACGCCTTCTGATCAAATTTCGTAAGATCCTGCCCTTTAAACAGTATTTCTCCACTGGTAGAACGTTCAAGTTGCAGGATACAGCGCCCTACTGTGGTCTTGCCGCAACCCGATTCCCCCACCAGGCCCAGGGTCTCGCCTCGTGCAATACTGAACGACACGCCATCGACCGCTTTGACGTGGGCGACTACTTTTTGGTGCACGGTACCCTCGGTGACCGGAAAATGCATTTTCAGATCGCGAATCTCCAACAAAGACGGTTCAACTGCTTGGATGCCGGCCTCACTGGAAGGTTGCACTTCGGTAGCCAACGTCATGATGCAACTCTCAGATCCCGAATTTCATGGGCCCGCCAGCAGGCGACGGAATGGTCATCTCCGGTTCCCTCCAGGGGAGGAACCTCGTTGGCGCACCGGTCAATGGCATATCGGCAGCGCGCCCGAAAAGCGCAGCCATTATCCAGGCGAGTCAGATCAGGCGGCTGGCCGATGATGGGCACCAGACGCTCCCCTCGCGGTTGGTCCATGCGTGGGACCGATGCCAACAATCCCAGAGTGTAGGGGTGGAGCGGGTCGTGATAGATCTGCTTGGCTTGCCCCATCTCTATCATTTTTCCCGCATACATCACGTTTACCCGATCTGCATAACGGGCAACAATACCCAGATTATGGGTAATCACAATCAGGGCCACGCCAAGTTCTCTGGTCAACTCCTTCATCAGCTCCAGAATCTGTGCTTGAATGGTGACATCCAATGCGGTTGTTGGCTCATCGGCAATAATCAACTTTGGATCACAACTCAGCGCCAATGCGATCATCACCCGTTGTCGCATCCCACCGGACAAGTGATGGGGATACTGATCGAGCCGCCGTTCCGGGTCTGCAATGCCTACTTTCGTCAGTAATTCAACCGCCCGTTTTTTGGCAGCCTCTAAAGATAAGCCCAGATGATGCTGCATGGTTTCAGTCAGCTGTAGTCCAATCGAGAGCACCGGGTTCAATGAGGTCATTGGCTCTTGAAAAACCATGCTGATTTTTCGACCACGAATGGTGCGAATCTCATCTTCGCTGACAGTCAACAAATCCTTGCCCATGAAGTGGATCGTTCCGCCAACCACCTTACCTGGCGGCCAGGGGATCAAGCGCAAAATGGACATAGCGCTGACCGACTTACCACAGCCGGATTCACCGACAACCGCCAAGGTTTCTCCTCCCTCAACGTCATAAGAGATGTCGTCTACGGCTTTAACAACACCGCCCGAGGTGAAGAACTGCGTCTTCAGGTTCTTTACTTCCAACAACTTAGGCATTTATCAAGATCCTCGGATCTGAGGAGCGGTCTTTTTCAACCAGAACCCGACCAGCTTCACGCCGACCCATAATCGACTATCGGATACCCGTCGGACAGGCTCATCAAACTGTGTCTGCATCTATAAATTAAATGACAACCGCGGGCAATCCCCTCGGGTGGAATGATAACTGTTTCCGAGTTAGCCATTTCATATTAACTGATGCCCTTCACTATACACTGGATGCACCGGAAAACGATTGAACCAATATGGTCTCATTTATTGGTCAAGCCACTTCTTTTCAAAGGCCCAAACTTTATCGAATCCCATCAACTTGCTGAACCCGGTGAAATCATAGAGCGGCGTTTCCAATCCAGGACTGCTTCCCGTCTCCTTCAAGTGCATGTACACTGATTCCACTGCCTTGCCGGCCGCCAGAAACGCAGTGCCAGGGAATATTGCCATCTGGTAACCGATTTCCTGTAATTGCTGGGCAGACAACACCGGTGTACTTCCACCTTCTACCATATTTGCCATCAACGGCCGGTCAATCTGGCGGCAGATCTGGGTCATTTCCTCGATCGACTCGGGGGCTTCGACAAACACAACATCTGCGCCCGCTTGCGCAATAGCCTGGCCGCGCCGAATAGCCTCGGTAAGGCCGTGCTGAGACCGAGCGTCAGTTCGACCAATCACCAGGAAGTCATCGGACTCCCGGCTTGCAACAGCGACTTTGATCTTGGCAACCATATCCTCAATCGGGATCACCCTGCGGTCGGGCGTATGACCACATTTCTTGGGAAACTCCTGATCCTCCAGTTGTATCGCCACCGCGCCTGCTCGCTCGTAACCTCGCACGGTATGTTCGACATTCAATAATCCACCGTACCCGGTGTCGCCATCGGCAATGAGTGGGGTGAGGGTCCCTTGCGCAATCTTCGCTACGCAATTGACCATCTCGGTATAACTCGCAAGGCCCGCATCAGGTAACCCGAGGCTCGAAGCAGCCACCCCGTACCCTGTCATGTAGAGTCCCGGGAACGCCATGCGGTCGGCAACTCTTGCGGAGATTAGATCAAACACTCCGGGCAAGGTCATGTATTCGCCTTGCCGGAGGCGATCCGCAAACTCTTTTCTTTTTTTTGCGTTCATTGCTACTTAACTCCAAAATCCCAGGGTGACAATCAAATGCACAGGCCCGAACCCATATTGTTTCCCGAGTGCTGGCCAAGGCATCTTGGCAAAGGAATATCGCACTTGATATGCTAAGAATACAACCGTTATGAAAAAAGCTATTTATTCCCTGGGGCTGGGTGCCATAGGTGGTGCAGCTGGGGCTTACCTGAACATTCCACTGGGATGGTTACTCGGCGCTATGGTGGCAAATATTTTGGCCAGCATGCAAGGTGTATCTCTTGCAGTACCCCAATGGCTAAGGTCAATCGCATTTATCGGGCTTGGAGCCATGCTCGGGACCGCATTCTCGCCAGAACTGCTGGATCGCATTCATCGATGGACTATCACCATGGCCGGAATGCTCTGTTATCTGGCTATAGCAATTCCCTGCGCCTTTTTTTACGGGCGCAAGGTCACAGGGTTCGACAAACTGACAGCCGCTTTTTCCAGCATCCCCGGTGGTTTGGGGGTGATGGTAATTCTCGGCGCGAGTGCAGGCGCAAACCCGCGGACAACGGCACTTGCACATACAGCCAGGCTCGCCACCATTTTGATGGTTCTACCATTTTTATTGCGCCAATTGATCGGGATTGATCTCGACGTGACAGTTGCAGCGAATAGACCCATAGCCTCTATTACTCTCGCCAACGCCGGGCTGTTTATTTCCCTTGCTGCACTTGGCTCGTTGATTGCCAAGGCTCTGCGCCTACCCTCCCCTTACTTGTTGGGCCCATTGAGTCTCATCGCCAGCACTCAAGTGGCCGATTTAACAGATTTCGCAATACCTATAGTATTTATCAACGTTACCCAGGTGATTATTGGCGCCGGCATAGGCACAGCATTTTCCGGCGCAAAGCCACACGAGTTGTTTAAAACATTTATGCTTTCCAGCGGCCTTACTTTGCTGCTACTGGCTTTAGTAATTTTGTTTGCCTACGTGTTCAACGTTTGGACCGGCATCGGCTTCGCAGCCTTGCTTCTGGCCTTTGTACCCGGTGGCCTCGCAGAGATCGGCATGCTTGCTTTGATCTTGAATATAGACCCAGTGTTTGTGGCCTCGCACCACGCCGTACGGGTATTATTGATTACCGTGACGGTGCCGCTATTGGCGTCGCGCTGGCTGAAACGCCAACAACAGCAAGAAAAAACCTAACACCTAAGCAGGGCAGTCTCTTTCGGGCAGACCAGGTAACGCCACCATTTCCCAAATTGATCTCAAAAACTGAACAAAAAGTGCTGCAGGCCCTTAAGTCGGTTGAGACACAACTCCAGTCATACCCCACTCCTATCGCGGGCTGTGATGAACAATTCAACTATCTGCTGACCGAGCGCCAACGATTGACTAAACGACTGAGCCAGATACGTGATGGGATTCATTTTATTCGCCCATCGCCAGAGCCACCGGATTGCTAGTCCCTCTTGGGGTTCACTAAAGACTGGTATCTTCAGTCCCGGATCGCTAGCAGCTCGGGGGTTTCACTAAAGGCTGACATCTGAAACTCCGAGTCGTAGGGGCCGCCGTTGCTGGTGAGACATGATCTCAGCTGTACCGAATGCGCGGATCAAGCCAAGCATAAGACAGATCCACGAGGAGGTTGACAAAAACGGACACAGCGACAACGATCATCACCAGCGCTTGAATCATATTATAGTCTGCGTACAGCACTGAATCGACGAGCAGTCTGCCTAAACCATTCAAATTAAACACCTGTTCAGTAACAACGAGTCCTCCCATAAAAAAAGAAAACTCGATGCCGATAATAGTAATCACCGGCAAAAACGAATTTCTCAATGCATGGCGATTGAGAATAATCTTCTCCGTGAGACCTTTGGTTCGCGCAGTTCGAATGTAGTCCTCACGTAGAACCTCAAGCAGGGCCGAGCGGGTCATTCGAGTCACGACTGCACAATAGCGGTACCCTGCTACCAACGCTGGCCAGATCAGTTGGGACATATTTCCCCAGAAATCCTTAAATGGAGAAACATAATAGATCGGAGGCATCCACGGTTCGCCGAACCATGCCTGGGAAAAAATCAAAAATCCCAGGATAATCAAGATGCCGAGCCAGAAGGATGGCATCGCTACTCCCGCAATAGCAATGGTACGAACCAGGTAATCGATCCAGGTATTCTGTCTCAAGGCCGCAACGATACCTAACGGTACAGCAACGAGAAGTGTCACGACAGTCGCCATCACCGCTAACTGGAGCGATAACGCGAAGCGCAGCTCCAACTCCTCTATGATCGGGCGTCCTGTCCACATGGAAACACCGAAGTCAAGAGACAGCACACTCCGCATAAAATGCAAGAACTGTATATGCAGGGGCTCATTCAGGCCCAGCCTGTCTCGGCAGAGCTCAAGGAGCGCGGGATCAAGATCGGTGCCGTAGTCCACCCATCTGGCTAAACAGATGTCCCCGGGTATGACACGCATGAGAAAGAAGATCAAGACACCCGCCCCGAGAAGGGTTGGAATCATGAGAAGAACGCGTTTTACTATGTACGGTCGCAAGAGCAGGAATCCCACGCAGACCTAACCGTTATTGGCCAATACAACACCGACGACGCACCTTAGCAGATTCGGCATCACGTTGATCGTGTTCGCCAGTTCTT
>DTZW01000384.1:6529-12389 GCA_012961165.1 Gammaproteobacteria bacterium
ATAAAACGCCGAAGGCCCGCAAAAGCAATTAATCTTTGAAAGCGAGTGACGCTCAGCCGGGATGGAGATACGAATTCTGCTACCAGAGTTGTGAATCCGGCGCCGTCCCACTTCGTCCATGGTGTGCTCTTCGTTGGACTAAAGCCCATATTAACGACAGGATCCAAATTATCGTCAACGTCAATGCTGAGCCGGGGTCAGCCAATGCGAACTATTAGAACCAAAATTATTTCGCCTTGGCCATGATACCGGCACCACCATCCTGGCCGATACACCGAAACCGCCTAGAGGCCGGGCCCAGAATTATGTATTAGCCTGTTCGTTATGGTTATTGCCGACTTTCTGGTTCCAGACTGTCAAACATGACGGGTAACCCCCCCATCTACGACCAAACTCTGCCCAGTGATGTATCCAGCCCCATCCGAGAGCAACGCGGTGGTCTTTGCAATCTCATCGACCGTACCAATCCGACCCATCGGGATGCTCTGGGTGACCTCGTTCTTGTGGGGCAAACTGTCGATAAACCCAGGCAAGACGCTATTCATGCGAATATTATCCTTGGCGTAACGATCCGCATACAGTTTGGAATAGACAGACAATCCCGCCCGCAGCGTGCATGACACGGGCAATGCCTGTTCGGGCTCGAACGCGGCAAAAGTTGAGATATTCACCCAGGCGCCGGCTTTTTGTTGTTGCATAACTGGGGTAATCAGCCGGGTCATCCGGACCACATTTAAAATCAGCATATCAAAACCGGACTGCCATGCCTCATCATCGAGTGAGAGAAGGTCGCCTTTTGGCGGGTGAGCCGTATGATTGACGACGGCATCAATTCTGCCGTAACGCTCGAGCGTCGCATCAACCAAACGTTCCAGGTCTGCCGCCTCGGTTACCGAACCCCGCAGCCCGACGCCTCCAAATTCCTGCGCCAGGTTTTCGCAGGCATCGCTGCGTGACATGAGTGCTAACTGATACCCTTGCCGGTACAGTTCCTCACTAACGGCCCTGCCAATACCGCCTCCGCCTGCGGTAACAATTGCAACCTTTTCTGCGTCCATCAGCTTCTCCTTTGTCCTGTCCTAAAAGTTGAGGTCATGTATTCTTCTTTGGCTATCTTCCTTTACACTCTAGGCCTTCGGTATTATTCGATTTGCATTTAATCCAAACGCATAAGGAGTACGAGTGATGAGCAATCTTAGTGGCGTATGTGCACCCGTCTGCACGGTATTTGATGATAACGGGGCTCAGGTTGACGAGACGCGCTACCTTGCCCATGTAGACCGTATGCTCGAATCTGGCGTGGATATTATCCTTCCTTGTGGCGGAACCGGCGAATTTGCTTACCTAAGCCGGGAAGAAAAAAGGCGCTTGATTGAGATTACTGCAAAACACGTTGATGGGCGTGCTGCGGTAATCGCCCAAACATCCGCCATCTACCTGGAAGACACTCTAGCAACAACCCGCCATGCCATTGATCACGGCGCAGATGCGGTTATGGTGTTACCGCCGTATTTCGAGGGTCCCGATGAACGCGGTGTAATTTCCCACTACGAGGCAGTTGCCAAGGCTAGCTCAGTTCCGGTGATGGTATACAACATACCCGTACATTCAGGCTTCGATGTCACACCGGCCTTGTTCGAAAAATTGCTTGAGATAGATGGTATCGACTACATCAAAGACAGTACGGGGGATTTAATACGAATCCAGGAACTCTTGCAGACCGGCGGAAAGATCTTTAACGGCGGCGATCCAATCACCTTCCCAGCGCTCGCCGCAGGTTGCGTCGGCTGTGTCTGGGGTTCAGTCAATTTCCTGCCCGACGAGTCGGTCGCGCTCTATCGGTTGGTTTCGTCTGGCCAACTTAACGAGGCGGCTTCGCTTTGGCGCAAACTTGTAGATTCCCAACTGTTCGTCTGGTCTCATCAATACAACGCCTCGGTCAAGGCAGCCGCTCGCCACCGGGGATTCGATGTGGGGGGCTGCCGTTTACCGGTCCTGCCTTTGAGCGAAGCCGATCTTTCGGCCCTGCACACCTCGTTGGCCAGTATCAGCTAAGTCTCTGTGATCCGGTAACTACCGTTAACGTTTAACCTCCGGGATAAGTCCTCGCGGTGAAAAGCGCAGCACCAAAAGCAGTACCAGCCCCATCGTCATCAATCGCGTGTGCGCCGCGTTCTCCAACAGATGTAGCCGCAAGGGGCTGTCGAGCGCCATCCCCGAGGTAACAAAATGCATCAGCGCGAGGCCTATCGGTTCGGCCTCAATCCAGAAAAACCAGATCACAAAACCACCAAGGATCGAGCCCAGATTATTACCCGAACCGCCCACGATCACCATAACCCATACTAGGAAAGTGAATCGCAACGGCTGGTAAGATGCCGGAGTAAACTGACCATCCAAAGTGGCAAGCATAGCCCCTGCAATACCGATTACCGCAGAGCCGAGCACAAATACTTGAAGGTGACGTCCGGTTACGTTTTTGCCCATCGCGCCGGCAGCAATCTCGTTATCGCGGATCGCGCGCATCATTCTCCCCCAGGGAGACTTCAACGCCCGCTCTGAGAGCCAGAAAATAGCTACAAGCACAACCAGAAAAAGCGCGGCGTAGTTCAATTTCACAATAAGCGAAGAGGCTTCCACAACCGGAATCCCTACCCAAGCGGCGAGATCATGAAACCATAATGCCCCTTGAAGATCTATTTCGTAAGGTACTGGCCTCGGGAGTCCGTTGACGTTTTTAACTCCTCGCGTAAGCCAATCTTCATTTTTTAGAAAATAAATGATGATCTCTGAGATGCCCAAGGTGGCAATCGCCAGGTAATCAGAGCGCAGTCCCAGCGCTACTTTGCCAATAGCCCAGGCAACGATTGCGGCAAAGATCCCTCCAACAATCCACGAAAACATGATAGGCAAGCCAAACCCACCCAAAAACCCAGTCAGTGCTGGCTCAACCGCCTCGATCGCATCGACCGCGGGGTCCAGAATAAGGCGCATCAATCCGTATCCGCTAACCGCAAGCAAGACCGTTAGCCATATCCGGACGGTTCGGGATACCGGGAGTTTTTTCCATAACCATATTCCCCCTGCAATCGTCGCAAGCCCAGCCAACAAACCCAGTATGGCGCGGACGCCACCTGCATCCCAGGCTGCGGGCACTGGTGCGACAGAGATCACAATGGCGGCCAGGCCCCCTAAGGCGGTAAATCCCATTACCCCGGCATTAAAAAGCCCCGCATAGCCCCACTGAATATTCACGCCAAGAGCCATGACGGCTGAGATCAAGCACATATTCAGAATCGCAAGGGCGACGTTCCAACTTTGCATAGTGCCAACCAGTATTAAAAGCGCGCCCATCCCGGCAAAAAGTAAAACGTTTTTCACAGGCCGGCTCACAATGTCTTTCCACTAAAAATTCCCGTGGGCTTTATCAGTAGGACAATGACTAGAATAAAGAACGAGACAGCAAGCTTGTAATCGGTTGACAGTAACTGTACTAAGCCATCTGGAACCCAATCGCCCGGCGTCAGGTAACCCACTACCCGTTTATAGGCGAAAGTCACCAGCAACTCCGAGAAGGCGATAACAAAGCCCCCCGCAATTGCTCCCAACGGATTGCCAACTCCCCCCACGATTGCCGAAGCAAAAATCGGCAAGACCAACCCCAGATAGGTAAAAGGTTTATAACCTTTATCCAAGCCGTAAAGGGTGCCGGCAATGGCAGCCAACGCACCAGTAATAATCCAAGTAATCATCACGACCCGCTCGGGGTTAATACCAGACAGTAAGGCGAGATCTTCGTTGTCTGAGTAGGCCCGCATGGACTTTCCCGTTCGGGTTCGATTGAGAAACCAAAATAAAAGGGCCACAATCACTACGGCAGTGATTACCGTGATGCCCTGAGAGGTCTTAATCGCCAAGCCCTGATCCAACCCGGTCATCTCCTTGAATGCGCGGGCCTTCATTATGAAACGTTGGCCGTCAGCGAAAACCTGATCTTTAGGTCCAATAATAAATCGGATCAGACCGCTCAAGAAAAAAAGCACGCCTACAGAAACGATAAGATAGGTTACTGGGACTGCTTTTTTTTCGCGGTAGTAGCGATAGATAAGGCGGTCGGTTCCCAGACATAACCCGATGGTCACGATCATCCCGATGGGGAGCGCTAGTAATGCAGTCGGGAGCGGTCCCAAGCCAAACCCGCGTGCCTGCAACGCCCAAGTCACGAGAATGGTGACCATAGCGCCGAAGGACATAGTCTCGCCGTGGGCAAAATTAGAGAACCGCAAAACCGCGTAGACCATAGTGACGCCCAGGGCCCCAAGCGCGAGTTGGCTGCCATATGCGATACCCGGCACCACAACGAAGTTCCCAATCAGGGCCAAGGCGTTTAGAAGATCTATCAGCACCCTTTTTTACCCGCCAAGAAAGGCCTTGCGAACCTCGATGTTCGCCAGCAGAGCTGCGCCAGTATCCGTGTAGCGGTTGCGGCCCTGAACCAACACGTAGCCCCGATCAGCAATACTGAGGGCCTGTCGGGCATTCTGTTCGACCATGAGAATCGCAATTCCCGTACGCGCCACTTCGATAATTCGGTCAAACAACTCATCCATGACTATGGGTGAAACCCCGGCGGTCGGCTCATCCAGCATTAACACTTTGGGTTGAGTCATCAGAGCTCTGCCAACAGCGACCTGCTGGCGTTGACCGCCGGACAGTTCACCTGCTAATTGGCGGCGCTTCTCCCGCAACACCGGAAAAAGCTCGTAGACCCCAGACAAAGTTTCAGAAATGTCATCGCGGCGGATAAAAGCGCCCATCTCCAGATTCTCCTGCACAGTCATCGAGGTGAATACGTTGGCGCTTTGCGGCACGAAACCCATGCCGAGCTGTACCCGCTGTTCGGGTTTCAGGTGGCTGATATCCTGGCCATCCATCGTCACCCGGCCCTGCCTTAATTCCAGCATACCGAACACTGCTTTCATTGCCGTCGACTTGCCAGCGCCATTGGGGCCCACCACCACGGCAACCTCGCCTTTGTCTACCCCGATGCTACATTGGTGAAGGATATCAACACCTCCGTAGCCCCCACTCATTCCTTCGCCTGCAAGGTAGGTCACAATGGCTCCTGTTGGGCCTGTTTTCGCCCGGTGCCAAGGTAGGCCTCAATAACCGCCTCGTTATTCATAATATTGTCGGCGGTGTCTTGCGCCAGCACGCTGCCGGACGCCATGACAATAACCGGATCACATAACCTGGAAATGAAATCCATATCGTGCTCTATCATGCAGAAGGTATAGCCTTGCTCCCGATTAAGCCGCAAAATGGAATCGCCAATGGTTCGCAGGAGCGTGCGATTGACCCCAGCCCCAACTTCATCGAGAAACACTATTTTCGGCTCGGCCATCATCGTGCGGCCCAATTCAAGAAGTTTCTTTTGACCACCCGACAAGTTACCGGCAAGCTCGTTCACGACCGAACTGAGTTGGAGGAAATCAACCACCTCATCGGCACGTTGCCTTATGACTGTTTCTTCAGCAATAACTTGCCCAGGGTGTAACCAGGTTGCAACGAGGCTCTCACCCGACTGTCCATTTGGAACCATCATCAGGTTTTCGCGAACACTTAACGACGAGAATTCGTGGGCAATCTGGAAGGTTCGCAAAATGCCTTTCGCAAAAAGCTCATGGGGCTGGCGCCCAGTGATATCTTCGCCGTTCAGTAGGACTTTTCCCTCGTCTGGAGGGTAAATTCCGGCGATAACGTTAAAAAGAGTCGTTTTCCCAGCGCCGTTGGGGCCGATCAGTCCCGTAATACTCCCCTGCTCGATCACAAGCGAGGCATCTTCGACCGCGCGGATGCC
>DTZW01000385.1 GCA_012961165.1 Gammaproteobacteria bacterium
GAACATGTGATGGTAGAGAAGCTGGGCGTCGCTCGTGCAACCGTCCGCGAGGCTTTGCGTTTTCTTGAACTGCAAGGTGCACTGCGTATCAAGGCTGGACCCGGCGGCGGTCCAATTGTCACTGTCCCGCACACAGAACATCTGGCCAGTGCCATTTCACTACAGCTGCAGTTTGCCAATGCACCCTTTCAATCTGTAATCGATGCCCGTATGTCTATCTATCCTGTGCTTGCAGCTGAAGCCGCACAAAAGGCAACCCATCAGCACATCCATGCTCTGCACGAATGTATTAAACGGATGCGGTCAGCCGTGAATGATTCCGATCTGCTGACAAGCGAGGCCAGGCAATTTCACAATTTGGTCGCAGACGCCGCACAAAATTTAGTGTTGGGATTTCTGATCAAGGCGCTGCATCGGATGTCTGAAGGCGCAGGTATCCACTACGACGGGAAGCAAAGGAAAGCGAGCCTCGAGAAAGCGGTACACGTTCTATCCGCAATAGAGGCTGGAGACAGCGAGGGCGCGCGTAAAGTAACAGAGGACATGCTGGCGGCGGCACTTCGCTACTGGAAAAAAACAGCACCAGAACTGCTGGACGAACCTATTTCCTGGTTAACGGCGGAATCGTTAAGTAAAGCAGCATCGCCACCACTTAAGGCGGTTTGACCTATCTTGTGAAAACCTCCGCGCAAAAAGAACAACAACTCATGCCTAAATGGAAATTGATATGAACACTGATGACTACGAGAATATTCGCTACGAAGTAGAGGACGGTCGCGCTCGCATTATCCTCAATCGGCCCGAGAAGCTAAATTCAATCAGCTACGCGCTATTGCAGGAACTGGAGCACGCGCTCTGGGAAGCTGATGACAATCGCGACGTACACTGCATCATTTTGAAAGGTGAAGGTCGTGCCTTCTGCAGCGGCTATGATCTAACCGGTTTGCCCGCGAAAGGTCGGACTAAAGAATCCAACCGACGAACAGGTCGGAGCCACGATGATGATGTGTGGCTGATGGAGCGAAACAATCGCTGCATCCGCTCTATCTGGGAAGTACACAAGCCAACCATCGCCCAAATTCATGGTTACTGTCTGGCCGGTGGTACAGATCTTGTGATGGGTTGTGACATGCTGATTGCTGCTGACGATGCAAAAATTGGCTTTCCCGCCGCTCGATCTATGGGCGCACTACCCAACAACCTGTGGATGTATCACTGCGGACCCCAATGGGCAAAACGATTGCAGCTCACGGGCGATTCGATATCAGGTAAGGATGCTGCATCAATCGGACTGGTGCTCAAATCGGTGGCACCAGAGCTGCTGGTAGACGAAGTAGAAGGTCTAGCAGATCGCTTGAGTGTCATTGACCCGGATCTACTTGCCGCGAACAAGCGCATCACCAACCTTGGTCTTGAATTGATGGGTGCACAAGTATTGCAACGACTGGCCGCAGAGAATGATGCCAGAGCGCACCATGCACCAGCTGTTCGCGAATACGTCCGGTCTTTTAAAGAACACGGGCTAAAAGAAACCCTACGCAAGCGCGACGAGCCGTTTGGCGACGGCATGGTACACGTGAACGAACCTGACGGGCGGATCGTTCACTAACAGCACCAGCAAACTGCAAGGCCAGAACCAGAGGTACAAATAGCAACCATGAGTGACCGACGAGAAGGTGATGTGACATGACGATGGCCGGATATCAAACCTACATGCACGAAAAAGCTAATCGTGACCTCTCGATGATTCCCGGCAGCTACGGATTACCATTGATTGGTCAGACTTTTAACTTCATCGACGATAACGTCAAAACGATGTTGGGTAACTACAGAAAGTATGGTCCGGTATTTCGCCTTTCTCTTGCATTTCAGAATATCGTGAGCACGGTAGGCCCGGACTTTATCAGACAGGTTACCCTGGACCAGAACAAGGTCTTCTCCTCGCGCGCGGGATGGGAAGGTATGGTCGGAGAGTTCTTTCAGGGCAGCCTGATCGTGCAGGACTTTGACGATCACCGCATGCAACGAAAGTTGATGCAAACTGCTTTCAAAGCGGAATCACTGCATGGCTACATCGACAGCATGAACAGC
>DTZW01000386.1 GCA_012961165.1 Gammaproteobacteria bacterium
CCTTTTCAAGGACCAATCCGGCGCATACGGCCTGGTTCACAAGAAGTGTCCACACCGAAGAGCATCGCTCGAATACGGACGTTGTGAGGCCCATGGAATCCGCTGCTGCTACCATGGATGGGTATTTGATATTGATGGAACAATTCTGGAGATCCCGGGCGAACCGGATGGGTCTCCTCATGTCCAACACGCGCAAGAACAGATTCGCCTGGGCGCTTATCCGGTTAAAGAGTTCAAAGGGTTACTGTTTGCATACCTTGGCCCCTTTGAGCACCAACCGCCATTTCCGATCTACGATAGCTATGGCATTCCCGAAATGGTTATGACTCCCTACGCCGTGCCGTTTAACTGCAACTGGATACAGGTGCTTGACGCAATTGTTGATCCGGTTCACACCGCATTTCTTCACCAGTCCCAGTTTTCCGATGGCTTCGGTAAGTTGGGCGAGATTGAGTTCTATCAGCGTGACAAAATTCGCTTTCTGGGTACTGCTTCTCGCCGGATCGGCGATCTGGGTGAGAGTAAATGAACTGATCTTGCCGAACTTTACCCAGGCAGGGTCCGCATTTGCCTGCGACGGAACAGCCTCACGTTATTTTGGACGCAGCGCGTTCACACGCTGGGTTGTGCCCTTAGATGACCAACACTGTATTGCTTACGCCTGGGGTAATTTTGGAGAACGGGGAGATCCGCAGGAATACAACACTCCAGAAGGCATGCAAAAGATCGAACAGGGCGAGATACTCGGGCGCAGTTACGAGGAGCGTCAACGGCATCCTGGCGATGTAGAGGCAGTAGAGGGAATGGGGCTGATTTCCGATCATGAGCGCGAATACCTTGTCCCAGGTGATCGGGGTGTCACGTTATACCGCCGGCAGATCCGCCAGTTGGCTCGCAATCTGCAACAAGGTCACCCCCCTCCCCAACCAACTGATCTTGGATCGAGTGTTATTCCCACCTACGGAAGCGATACAGTTCTGCATCGACCACTTCAATCGGCAACTGACGACCCCGGGTTACTACGCGACACCGGGGCGAAGGTTATGGATATCCTTTTTGATTCTGACAATGATCCGGCTCCGAAGCGGGATGCGCACATTATTAATAAACTGAAAAAACTAGGCTAGAAAACAGTGTTGCGAGTCCATATCAAGAATAATCACTATCGGCCTGATACCTTCCCCAATACTGCTCAGGGTGAAAAAGTTTTTACCATTACTCAACAGCGCTTTGATGCGGCGAGCATCAATCACCCTGACGTGGCGCGAGAACTGGATTTGTCTATCGGCTGGGATACGGACCAGTTTGAAAAACACATGGCAGCTGCTGATGTATTGGTGACATGGGATCTTCCAACCGAAGGCCTTGCCAAAGTTGCCCCCAATCTAAAGTGGATTCATATCATCGGCGCGGGAGTCGAGCACCTTGCGCCAATGGATTGGCTCCCCACCGAGGTCGTCCTGACCAACAATAAGGGAGTTCACGCCAAAAAAGGTGGTGAATTTGGGATCATGAGCATCTTGATGCTGCATAACCATATGCCCCAGCTTATTCATAATCAGATAGTCGCCAAGTATGATTCGCTGTACTCAACTCCAATCGCTGGAAAAACACTAGTGATTATTGGCACTGGCAGCATCGGGCGATCGGTCGCACAACAAGCCAAGGCTATGGGTGTGTATGTTATCGGCGTATCACGGCATGGTCATAAAGTGCCCGAGGTGGATGAGGCGGTTTCGGTTAAAGATCTGGACAGCGTTTTACCGCGGGGTGATTTTGTTTTTGTAGTTACACCATTAACCGATGAGACTGTGAATCTGCTCGATGAGCGGCGCCTGGGGTTAATGAAACCAGGCGCAGGCCTGGTGAATATTGGACGCGCTGCAGTGGTGGACTACGATGCACTGGCCGTAAAGCTTCTGGATGGCTCGGTCAGCGGTGCAATTCTGGACGTGTTTGATCCCGAACCACTACCCGCTGACTCCAGGTTCTGGAAAGTGCCTAACCTCATCGTGACTCCCCATATATCTGCGGACGATGGCAATGCCTATGTCTCACTTACGCTGGAACTTTTCTTTAAT
>DTZW01000387.1 GCA_012961165.1 Gammaproteobacteria bacterium
GCCGAACGCAATTCCACCTTCTCGAAGTATTCAAACCGAGCTGTCTCCATCCAACGGATATAGACGGTGTTATTGACGTGCTGCATCGAGTCCATCTCACCCCACACCACCGGCAGTTCTACGACAACAGGACAAGCGTCATAAACTGCCTGCTCGCTGAATAATTCCATGACCGAAGGACCTACGTTGGTGATCTGAAAACTTGAATTTCTATCTACACTATTACGGACAAATTTCACACAATAGTTCGATATTACGCCGGCCCTCTTCGCCGGACACCTCTGGGTCCCGACCCTCTTTGATTGCAGAAACAAAGTCTGCGATCTCACCTGCGTAGGGATTGACCTCGGTAAATGTAATCTGGCCGTTGTCAGTATCAATCCGGCCACCACCTCCGCGGCCAATAGTTTCGGAACAGTAGGCATAACCCGCAGTACCACAAATTTCACCACGATTGGGAGCCGCAAATAGTGCGGATGACACAAACTGGGCCACAGCACCAGATTCAAATCGAAGACTGACTGCAGCAGATTCATCGTGGGCACTGCCCAGCACATTTCGGGTGATGGTGCTTGCGACCTCTGTCACCTCGCCGCACACTGGCACCAGCATCCAACGCAGCCAATCGAGGCTGTGTGTGCCGACGCCAGCCAAACTCCACCAGCGCCCAACTTCATCATGGGCCCGCCAGTTGGCCGCGTTGGGAGCTTGAAACGTCCATTGTGCGCGCGCAAACCGTATGTCACCTAGATCACCTCGATGTGCTCTCGCAGCAAGTTCGCGGTGACCTAAGTGCCATCGCAAATGGTAGGCGACACCCAGTCGAACATCAGCGTTTCGACATGCCTGGATCATGGCATCAGCATCTTCGACAGTAGTCGCCATGGGTTTTTCTACTAGAACGTGCTTACCTGCAGCTGCTGCTGCTATGGTTTGCTCGGCATGCAGTTTATCTGGCGTAGCAATCACCACAGCATCGAGATCTGGGTCAGATAGGAAATGCTTCAGATCATCGAAAGCCGGCGCCGGGGAAACCGCGTTGTGCTCTTGTGCAAAGCGAACAGCATTCGCCTTATCTCGGCTGAGTACACTCCACAATATGGCGCCATCAACTTCACCGATGGCTGGCGTCAGTGCATCACGGCTGATGCTCCCTGTTCCTATTATTCCGAGTCGCAACATGGTTTACCCCAAAGTGCAAAGCGTCGATTCTACCCTCGAGCAAGCTATTTACGATACGATCATAAACAAGTCATCAACCATCACTACCCGCACGATTCCAGATCAGTGCCAAATTTCGTTCGATCGCTGCTGACCCATTTGCGACCTAGGTGGGTCGCAAAGCCCTTTCGCTCAACGGATAGACACCGTAATATTACAGTGACGTCTGGTTCAGACCCCGGAAGTCCCGTCATGAAACTTGATCGCGATCAGATAGAACAATTTAAATCCGAAGGGTATTTATTTATCCCAGACTGTTTCTCGGCTGCAGATGCATCCCGACTGCTCCAGGAATCCCATAAGGTTTACGCGATGGATAGGGAAGAAGTTGTTCGTGAATCAAGTGGTGTTGCCCGTACTGCTTTTGCAGCACACACCTACAATGAGGGATTTCGCCTACTGGGTGCCCATCCGCGCCTGATTGAACCTGTCATGCAACTACTCGACGAAGACGTCTACATGCACCAGTATAAAGTCAATGCGAAAGCCGCATTTGACGGGGAAGTTTGGCAATGGCACCAGGATTTCGGGACCTGGCACCGTGATGACGAAATGCCTGAACCCCGTGCGATGAACATTGCTGTCTATCTGGACGATGTCACGCCAGCCAATGGGCCACTGCTGTTTATACCCGGAAGTCACAAGGATGGCACACTGCCTGCCGGACATGACATCGAAACAACGTCGTATCCGCTATGGACGCTGGACAGGGAAACCGTGACCCGGTTGGCTGAACAGGGTGGCATCACAGCACCGGTAGGCAAGGCAGGTGCCATGGTGGTGTTCCACTGCAATTTGGTCCACGCCAGCCCACCCAATATCAGCCCGTTCGGTCGCACGATC
>DTZW01000388.1 GCA_012961165.1 Gammaproteobacteria bacterium
GCCAGGGGGTTCAATCGGGGCAGCTTTTACACACAAGACGGCAGGCTAATTGCTTCTGCTACCCAGGAGGGCCTGATCAGGTTGCGCAGTTAATACTCTGGTGTGTACGATAGACAGATGAAAGATCAAGAATTTGTTCCCTACTTTGTTCCCTATATGGAAAGGACCCGGCTGTTCTACCGGGCCCAGGGGTTCGAAAAAGATTATGTCTGGGCACACTTTGAGGCCACGCCTTTTTCAAAGCCTGAAAAGCCACTTGAAGACTGCGTTGTCACCGTCGTAACGACAGCGGTCGCTCATCCCAAAATACCAAAACCGATCAGGAAGGCAGAAAGTATTCCTTTCACTGAAACCCCGGCGCAATTTGATACGTCTGAACTTTCGTGGGACAAGGAAACAACACATACCGAAGACAGGCAAAGTTACTTCCCACTGGAAGTTCTTAACAAGCTAGTGAGCGATGGCGTCATAAAAAGTGTATCAGAAAGGTTTCACTTCGTACCGACCCAATACAGCCAAGGAGCTACCATCAACGAGGACGCTCCTTCTATTGCCAAGGCCTGCAGGAAAGACGAGGTAGACATTGCGCTACTGATCCCACTATGACCCGTCTGCCACCAGAGCGTCAGTCTGACGGCTCGCCACCTTGAAGAACTCGGGATCGCAACGGTTATTATCGGTAGTGCGATGGATATCGTGACGCATTGCAAAGTACCCAGGTATCTGCACAACAATCTTCCTTTAGGAAACCCGCTGGGCTCTCCCGGCGACAGGGAAACACAAATGAAATCAGTGCTAAACGCCTTGAAATTAGCCGTCCGCTCGGAGCATTCCGTGGTGCAGGTTTCTGACGCCTGCTGGAAAGGTGACGACCACTGGAAAGAAAACTACAACAAAGTCGACCAATCCAACCGTGAGGAACTCCTTCGCCTTGGCAAGGAAAACCGCAGAAAAAGAGCTGAAAACAAGTCCCGCGGGTTGTCACGATAACACCAGCGTGCAACCCATAAGCCATTGTTATACCTGTAGATTACGGCATCTCAGCATCAACATATCGATAAGCCGTCGCGGTACAATTACGAGAGTTACATTACGCAATTGGCGACCCATCATAATGAGCGATCTTCATTTCTCTTCACAATCCAGTACTGGATCGACTAAGGACAGCCCGTGGCGATAAAAAACGACGATAAACTCAAAGATATCGAAGCAATTCGAGGCCATTTTGAGTCCCTGGACTACATTTGTTCGGTCGAAATAGCGACTGCCGTATTTCTCGCCTACCATCTCGAGAAACCTGTGCTGATTGAGGGGCCACCCGGTGTCGGTAAAACAGAGTTAGCTAAGACCACTGCCGAAATGCTGGACCTCCCCTGTATTCGACTTCAATGCTATGAAGGTCTCGACGAGTCCAAGGCAATCTACGAATGGAAATACGGTAAGCAGCTCTTATATACCCAGGTCCTCAAAGAAACCCTTGGCGATATCCTCGATGGCGCAACGGGCCTGGCTGAATCAGTAGACAAGCTTCACAGCTTCGGCGATATCTTTTTCTCAGAGGAATTTCTTGAACCACGCCCCTTGTTGAAGGCTTTAAGGGCAGAAGAAAGCTGCGTACTGCTGATTGATGAGGTCGATAAATCTGATCACGAGTTCGAGTCACTTCTGCTCGAAATGCTCTCCGATTATCAACTGTCCATTCCCGAAATAGGGACAATAAAAGCCATTCCTGGCAAGAAACCTCTTGTCTTCCTGACCAGTAACAACACGCGCGAGATAAGTGATGCGCTGAAACGTCGCTGCCTGCACTTATATATTCCTTTCCCGAATGCTGACCTTGAACGCCAGATTGTGAGAGCCCGCGTTCCAGATATTCCGCCAAAGCTCAACCAACAGTTAGTGGCGTTTATCCAGGAACTCAGGGAGATGGATCTCAAAAAGGTCCCCGCTATATCAGAAACAATCGACTGGGCACGCACCTTGATACTGCTTCATTCGGAATCACTTGACCCGGAGCTTGTCAGGCAGACTCTTAACGTCATCCTGAAATTCCAGGAAGACGT
>DTZW01000389.1:0-14999 GCA_012961165.1 Gammaproteobacteria bacterium
GTTAAGGATGCGCTGAAAAGTGCGCTTGGTCAGTATCTGCGTAAAGAGGCCGAAGCGAGTATTAGGACTAAACTGGGATCTCTGTTTGGCAGAGATAAAGACTGAACTTCGAGAGGGAAATTCAGATATTGCTGAAATCGGGATCGCGTTTATCGAGAAAGGCTTTAATCGCTTCGACGTTAGCCGGTCCCCCGGCAAGGTTTGCGAGACCTACGGCTTCCTCGTAGACAGCAGATTTCATGGCTTCAACGTGAGGCGCTACCATGAGCTTTTTGGTCTGCATGAGTGAAGCAAGCGGCAGGGCAGCGAGTTTTCCGGCTTTTTCATAGACAACCTGCATAAGTTTTTCGTCCGGTATCACTTCCAGCGCAAGGCCCATGTCGAGGCATTCCCTGGCGGTGAACCACTCTCCGGATAATAGTGCCCAGGACGCCTTCTGGTGTCCCAGTAGACGACTGAATGTATAGGTGCTGGCGGCTTCAGCAGTCAATCCAAGAGAGGAAAAAGGTGCCCGGAATTTTGCGCTTTCTGCCATGAACACCAGGTCAGCTACGCCGTGAATTGTCATGCCAATGCCAACACCAAGTCCATTCGCCGCGGTAATAAATGGTTTCGGGAAGTCGATAATAGAATGCATCAACGCCCGCAGGTCTTTCTTCGAAGGATCGGGTTCGGTGCCCATGGACTTTAGATCTGCTCCTGCCGAAAAAGCGCGTCCGGCGCCGGTCAGCACGAGCACACGAACGGAGTCGTCACTCGCTGCATCCAGAAAAGAATGACAAAGTTCATCGACCATATCTGCGTTAAATGAATTCAGTGATTCGGGACGATCCAACGTCACCGTTCTGACCAAGTTTTTAGTGGTAACCGTTAATGCCACCATTATTGTTTACCCGAATTTAAGTCTGTTTCCAGGTGCCGCGACGCCTGAAAATAGTAGTAGAAGCTGAACAGGTATACAAAGTTGCACGCAAGTAGCGCCATTTGCAAGGATTCGACATCGTTCATCTGCATGCTGGATTGAAGCAGGTCGCTGATGATGCCCACGGTGGTTGGACCGAAAACCAATCCAATAATGTTGATGATAAACAATAACAGGGCGGATGCTGCGGCTCGCATTGCCAGCGGCGCCAGTGATTGAGTCATCGCAAAGGTTGGTCCTGTGTAAAGGTTTATCAGGAATACTGGAATCGTGTAGATCGCGAGCACCAGATAAAGTTCATCAACCAGGAAGACAGCCGCACCTGCAGGCACCGCGATCAGAAATCCGTAAGCGGGTACGAGCATGTAGTATTTAACGTTTTTTGCACCAAGCTTGTCTCCGATGACACCGCTTAAGAGTGTCCCAATGCCACCAAAGAAACCAATGATGAGGCCCAGCGCGGTGCCAACTTCACCGATACTCAGGTCGTGAGCGCGCACCAGGAAAGAGGGCATCCAGGCGATGGCGCCATATCCCACAAACGCCTGGGTACCGGCGCCGAGGGAGATATACTTGAATGATTTGTAACCCCACATGGTTTTTAAGACGGTTCGAAACGGGACGGTGCTGGTGTCTGCCGGTTTTTCCTCTGAGTACCCGCGGGGTGGTTCCTTGACCGTTAGTTTAAGGATGATCGCCAGGATGATGCCTGGTATGCCGACCAGAAAGAATGCCTGCCGCCAACCGAATATTTCACCAATCCATCCGCCGGCGAGATTACCAAAGAGGATCCCTACGGGAATGCCAAGCGCATAAATGCCTAGTGCCGTCGCCCGTTTACCGGGTGCAAAGTAGTCCGCCAACAGCGAGTGCGATGGCGGACTGCCGCCGGCCTCACCGATGCCAACGCCGATTCTGGCGATCAGCAGTTGAATAAAGTTGGTCGCAAGACCTGAAAAGGCGGTCATCAATGACCAGATGCTCAGACAAATTGAGATAATGCTTACCCGCGAGTATCGGTCAGCTAGCCTGGCGATTGGAATGCCCAGGGTGGCGTAGAAGATACCGAAGGCTACCCCGCTGAGTGCGCCTATCTGGGTGTCTGAAAGTAGCAGTTCGTCCCTGATGGCGGGCGCGAGTATGGCGAGAATCTGTCGATCAATGAAATTGAAAACATAGACGACAACCAGGACTCCCAGCACATAATGCGTGTAGGTGTTCGAATACAGCGGTTTTTTCAAGACAGTTCCTTGGGTAGGTCGTCACCGAGGGCAGCAGACCGCGGTGGCTATTGTATCCAGAATTGAGGTTTTCGGACGGAAGCTAGCTAACCGGGCAGCCCCTCAAAACCTGTAACGCCATCAGGAATATGGTGAAAGGATTGGGAATCTTTTGTAAATATCGCGACCGATGGAGTAAAAATCGTGGGGTCATCCAGCGTCCCTACTTTAAGTACCATAGCGCCCGGTGCTCCCGGAGCCTTGGTTCCTATGGCAGTTCCGCAATTGGGACAGAAGAATCGTGTTACTGGGTTATCCAGGTCCAGGCGACTGAAGCTGGAAACTTCTCCCTTGACGTAGCTGAATGTTGTCTCTGGGACCATAATGAAGACGTTTGGGTTTCCGCCAGTGATGTACTGGCACTCACGACAGTGACATTGCATCTGCGCCGCGATGTCGCCTTCAAAGGTATATCTGATCTGGCCGCAATAACATCCACCGTCTATCTTCATTAGCTGTTCCCTGTAAGACACGGCTATGGAATCACAATGCTCTCGGATAGACAACAGAATAATGTAACGGAGCACAATGAAGGCAGCGAAAGTTTAGCGATTAAGAAGGTCCTGGTGATCTTTGAAGATGCGTTCCCATTCCATTTTCATCCACGGTGTGTAGGTGTCAGGGTTCTGGGATAATTCCTTGTCGAGCTCCTTCCTGGAAAAGAATCGCCAGTTAGCTACCTCGTTGCTGTTTGGCGAGATATCCTGCGCTTCAGCGAAGCCAATCCAGACCCAGCAAAGTTCATGCTCACTGCCAACGTTTTGATAACGGGCGTGATACTCAAACTTGTAGAGATAGGTAAGTGGTACGGATATACCAAGCTCTTGCTTCAGCCTCCGATGGGCAGCATCTTCCGAGTCTTCGCCGGCCCTTGGGTGACTGCAGCACGCGTTCGACCAGTACAGCGGCCACAGGAATTTCTGGGCAGTTCTTTGTTGCAGCAAAACCTCGCCGGCCGAATTGAAGATGAACACGGAGAAAGCACGGTGTAGTTCACCCTGGTCAAGGTGGCATTCCCGCTTTGGTCGCGTGCCTACCTTCTCGTCATCAGAGTTGACGAGAATCAGGTCCTCCAGGTCGGAGGAAACAACTTCGTTTAGTACGGAAGACATTTATTAACGTTGTTTTCAATGATACATCGGTTGGTACGCAGCGGCGCGATCTTTGGATTAACATAGAGGCAACATAAAGCGTTTTTGTCCAAGATGGTAAAAGTACCTGCTTGGCAAAAGGTGGTCATACGGTCACCTGCAGTGCCTTGAAACCATTTCTTGTCAAGCCATTGACGATCGCTTCAGAGTTGTCATCGCACAGGGCAATGATCGAGCCACCACCACCGGCACCGGTCAATTTAGCGCCCAATGCGCCATGGTCCCGGGAAATCTGTACCATTCGATCCAATTCAGGTGAAGACACCTGGATCGCGCTGAGCAGACCGTGATTTATAGTCATCATATGACCAAGCGCTTTGTAGTCACCTTGCTTGATCGCATCCAGTCCCGATTCAGCAACCTGTGCAAAATTCGCAAACAAAGAATCATAAAGAGCGCTGTTTTTTCTCCAACGGTCGCGTACGCCGGCAACCATGTCGACAGTCAGGCTGGGCTGGTCCGATATACCAATCACCAGGCTGAGAGGTCTTGGAAATTCGATCATATCCAGCCTGGGCTGTTCACCTGCCTGGTAAACGAGAGGGCTTCCGTAGGTCGCGATGGTGTTGTCGATACCTGAGGGTGTGCCGTGGGCTGCTTTCTCGCAAAGGAACGCGTAATGATTGACTTCTTCGTCGTTTAAATCGAGCTTAAAGTGTTTCGAGACTGAGCGCACAATGGCTACTGCGGTTGCAGCTGAGCCACCAAGGCCCATTGCAGCTGGAATGTTAGGTTTTATGTGCACGGAAAATTTCTGGTTCGCGATGCCCAGTTGCTCGAACACATCCTGAATAGCGCTCCACCAGATGGAATTGGATTCTTCCAACTTGTCGTCGATGTCCCAGGCGGGCACCTTGATTTCCGGCGAGTGGTCCGTATCAGAAACTTCTGCGACGACGGCGTTCTTGATGGGAACGGCAATAGCGGGCTTGCCGTAAACCACGGCATGTTCACCCAGCAGAATCACCTTGCCGTTCGCCATTGCTGTCGTTGAACCTTTTTTCTTGATTTCGTTCTTTAGGTTTTTGCCCGTAAGCTCACCCATAATTTCTTTCGCCGCGGAAACCGTAATTTCACCCTGGTCGATCAAATGACTAACAACGGTTTCAAACAGTTCCTTGGGTGCACCGGCTGTTACAGCAACACTTCTTGCGTGCAATGACATGTGTCCTTTCTGGATACCTTCCGTTGACAGCGCCCTAATGGCAGAAAAGTTCTGAGCCAGCCCGACAGCCGCCATTAGTTCGGCGAGTTCCCTGGCGCTACCGACTTTTAACAGTCGATAGCTGATCATGGCGGTGTCATTGGCCTGCAAAGAGCCGCCTGTGATACCGACTTTGATTGGGATCTCAATAGTGCCAACCAGATCGCCATTGTCGTTGGCGTACCATCGGCTCAGTGAGGAATAGGTACCGCTTCTAGCGGCATAGGCATGGGCCGAGGCTTCAATCGCTCGCCAGTCGTTACCGGTAGCGACTGCTAGTGGGTCTATCCCATTCATGATGCCTTTGTTGTGGGTCGCGGCACGATAAGGATCAATCTCGGCGAACTGGGAGGCCAGGATGATTCCGTCACGAACTTCTTCACCAGGATAGCCTTTTCCTTCCAGTTTCTCGGTTGGTATGATCACGCTGGCCTTGACGACACTTCGATCGGTCAGGTTGGACAGAATCCGGAGAAACACACGACCTTCCGTCAGGGCTTCGATATCTGCGGCGATTTCCTCACACATCGAATTAATGATGTTTGCACCCATGGCATCGCAGGTATCAACGAGGATATGAACGATCAGCATCAGAGGGTTTCGCTCTGTTCGCTCGAAGGTTCTTATTTCGATGTCCTGAACCCCGCCCCCGCGTTCAACCATCTTTGGGTGAAGCTCATTGAGTTTGTCGATGAGTTCGTTTTTATGGAACAGAATTTGGTTCCGCGCTTCTTCCGCATCCGGTGGATTCACGACCTGGATCTGGCCAATGAGAAGGGATTCCTCTGCAGAAGACTGAATGCCCCCGGACTCGCTAAAAATCTTTGCCGCGGAACTGAGTGCGGCCACAATCGAAGGTTCTTCGACCACAAGGGGGACGATATAGCTTTTTTGGTTGACGTTGAAGTTCAGGCCCAGGCCAAGGGGTAGGCCCATGACACCGACGACATTTTCGATCATTTTGTCCGCTCGACTAAGCGGTAGCATATGGAGTCCATCGCGAAGTGAAAGCAGGTCCTGTTCAGACAACCAACCGCTTTCGTGTACTTTTTTAAGTCTTTCCCCGATGGATAGCTTATAGAATCCCGGGAATTTTGCCTTGTCCATTAATGCTCCATTACTCTCATTCACATACGACTACATCAGAGAACAAACGTATCGCTATGTTCTCGTTCCAGTTTATCGGCCAGCGTGAGTAGTTCTTGTTTGTCGGTACTGTAGGCAATTCCATAATCGCCACCACCTGCACCCGAAGGCTTGTATGCGCAGTGTGCCAATTCTACCTTTTTTCGCATCTCCAGGTGCGCTTGATTGTAAAAATTAACCCCTGACACTGACGATAGGCGCTCAAGGTGTCGATCATATTGTTCAATTCTGGCCAAAACCTGCTGGGAATCGTTTTTCTCCAGGGCGTCGATGCACTCAGTTGCAGTATTGCGTAGATCACTGATGTGGGATTGGTAGGCGTCCGGGTTATTTTGCCGCCACCGATTCACAGCAGCTAAGTAACCCGCGGTCGAGGCGGGTTCGCCAGACCAGATGGCGAGCATATGTAAATCATCAGGAAGGACCACAGGAATGGGGGACTCACCGCGCTGAAAAACAATCGTTTCATCCATTGCGGCCAGTGCGATATCAGCACCGCTTCCAATGCCGTTCTGGAACGCGAGATGGCACCTGAAGGCTTTCGCAAACCGTTCATTTGCGGTCGCATCTGGCTGGAATAACTTTACCAGCGCAACAGTCAGCGCTGCACTGGACCCCAGCCCGAGTTTGACGCCGCGGTTAAAAAATGCACTGGTATCAAGGCTTAGTTGTGCATTTTGGAGCTGTTCCAGGCAGTCCAATTCAGCCATTGTCGCCTGCAACAGGGGGTAGTGTTGTAACGCTTCTTCGGGTGAGTGTTTTTCTACCGTTGTCGTGTGGCTGATAACCTGACTTTTATTCGAGGCTTCAATCGTGACTTTTGCTCTTTGCTTTACTGGTACAAGAAGAGCGGGGCCACCTTCAAGCACCGCATATTCACCCACCAGGAAGAGTTTCCCCGGCGCTGATGCATTCATGATGTTGTAACCGAGGGTGAACCTCCCAGTCGCGTGACAATCACTCGCTTTAGCCCGGTGATGGCTTTCAGCTGCTGCCTGATGGTGTCAGTAGCTGAGGGTAAGCACACGATCTTGACCTGAGCGCCTGCGTCGATCGTGAAGAATGCAGGTGTACCCGATGACCGGAGTGCACGAACCTCGTGCATGATCTCAACTGTGGCGGGTTGCCAGTAAATAATAGGGGGCTCGCTGGTTATCATCGTCGCGTGCATTTTCAGGCAATTGTGTTCACTGGTGTCTGCTAGCTTCCCGAAGTCTTTTTCAGTGATGGCTTGTTTTGCCGAGGTCATGTCATCAGCGTGAGAAGACAACCAGCTTCGATAGAAAGGAGATGTGTTCGCCGTCTGAATCATCGCCTCGGTTGAGCCAATTGCTTTAGGGCGTTCTTCAGTCACCGCGACTATTACATCCAGCGGCCATTCCTCTGCGGTTGCAATAGGAATGGCATAAGCATCATCTGATGGAATTAGCTCGACAACCCCGCCGTAGACAGACCTGGCAGCAGAACCGGAGCCTAACCTTGCCATACGTGAGAGGTCGCTTCCGGCCAGTTTCAGGTTGAAGAGCGCGTTGAACGCAAGACTTAGCGCGGCGAAACCTGAAGCACTTGAGGCGAGTCCAGTGCCGGTCGGGAAGTTATTGGCGGTCGTCATGTGCAACCGCTGGGTGATTTGATGGTTCAGCCGGACTCTATCAAGGAAGCTGAGGGCTCTTTTGCGTGCCTTATCATCGAGTTCAGTATCAAATGTATCCTGGTTTCCCGTGGCGTATTCAAGCGTGGTGGTTGTTCTCAGATCTTCCAGGCCAAGTGACACCGAGCCTGTCGCTGGCTGGTTGTTGCCAATACTTGCTTTCCCCCAGTATTTTACGAGGGCGATATTTGCGGCAGCGGAGGCGGTAGCGGTTGAATTGCTCATGAGATAGTTGAAAGTCGGGACGACCCCATTTAAGAGGCTGCGAAGGATACACCATCTGCGGTCTACTCTCATCATGCTGCTGCGTGGGCTGCTGTTAACTGGTGCGCGCAACCGGTAGCATAAACATATGGGGCCTCAGAACAGTCATACGCAATTTAGTGATCGTGCCGCGGAATATAAAGCGCGAGTCGAACAGGTCATGGTGGATTTTGTCTGCGCAAAAAAATTGCAGGGACGGTTAGGTGACGCCATTAATTATGCTATCGCTACTGATGGGAAGAGGATTCGTCCTCTGATTGTTTATGCAACAGCGGAGTTGCTGGGTGTTCCGCTAACGATCGCAGATCATCCTGCCGCCGCTATCGAACTGGTGCATATCTATTCTCTTGTGCACGATGATTTGCCAGCCATGGATGATGATGATCTCAGGCGAGGTGAACCAACGGTCCACAAACAATTCGATGAAGCGACAGGCATTCTTGTCGGAGATGCGCTGCTAACCTTTGCATTCGAATTGCTAGCGGAATCCCGGGTCGAGCCATCGCTGATTGTTGAGTGGGTGCGCCTGCTATCAAGAGCGGCGGGGGCGAACGGGATGATCGCAGGGCAATCTACAGACCTTGAAGGTGAAACCTGCGTTCTGGCTCTAGATGAGCTTGAACAAATGCATAGACAGAAGAGTGGGGCGCTGATCGAAACGAGCCTTTCGATGATCTGTAGTGAGGTCGTCACAGCAACGATGGGGACCGGGGCTAATGAAGCTGACCGGCTAGAGGGTTTCGGCCATCATATTGGTCTGGCATTCCAGATTCGCGATGACCTGCTGGATGTCGAAGGCACAACCGAACAGATTGGAAAACCCCAGGGGTCAGATACGGCCAGCAACAAGTCAACCTTTGCCAGTTTGCTGGGTCTGGAGACGGCACGAAACAGAATGCAGCAGGAACTTGCCGCTGCCCAGCAGCAGTTGGCGTGTTTTGGAGAACGAGCTGAAGGGCTAAACTGGATTGCTGAATATATTGTATCCCGCAGCAAATAGGTCCCTGCTATTCATGGCGTATCGAGATCTATAATAAAAACAGAACCGGGGGGTGAGTTGATTCGTGAGTAAACTTAAAGGACAGATCGCTATAGTGACCGGCGCAGGCCGGGGTGTAGGAAGGGCTACTGCCATGATGCTCGCCAAAGACGGCGCGTGTGTTGTGGTCAATGACCTGGACCCGGATGTCGCCGCAGAAACTGTTTCGCTCATACAACAATCCGGCCACGAAGCAACGGTGGTTGCGGGCAGCGTGACAGACTCTGACTTTCCGAGCCTTTTGATACAGGGCGCTCTTGACGCTTATGGCGGCATTGACATTATCGTTAATAATGCGGGCTATATCTGGAATGGCGCGATGCATAACCATTCGGATGAGCAATTCCAGGCGATGTTAGACGTCCACCTGTCTGCTCCATTCAGGATACTCAGGGAATTTTCAAGTTGGTTGAGACCGCAGGCCAACAAGGAAATTGAAACGGGTGGCCAGGCCAGGTGCCGGAAGGTCGTGAATATCTCTTCTGTCTCCGGCACGACAGGAAGTGCTACACAGATTGCATACAGCGCTGCTAAGGCCGGTGTACTAGGGCTGACCAAAACGCTCGCCAAGGAATGGGGCCGCTACAATGTCACGGTTAACTGTGTGGCGTTTGGTCCAATCGACACCCGATTAACACAGCCGTATTCCGATGCGCCGCCGACCATTGACGTTGGCGGGCGTGAATTTAAGGTGGGCTTGAGCGAAAGGCAAATAGAAGGGCTTACCGCCACATCTCCGCTTGGTAGAACCGGAAAGCCGGAAGATGCAGCAGGGGCGGTATATTTGTTCTGTATTCCTGAATCCAACTTCGTCACTGGTGAGGTGCTTACCTGTTCGGGTGGGCTTTAAGGTTTATAAACGGCGGTTTACTTAGGGAACTTCTGGTATAGACACGTTTATTCGAATCCTAGTCGCTCGAGGTTTTTAGCCAGATCCGGACCAGCGGTCGCTGTTTTCACACTGCGGTCAATATCCCTGATGATACCGTTGCTATCGATGTAGAAGGTCCATCTTTTGGCGTAGCCAAATGCGCTCAGTACACCGAAAGATCTGGAGACTGATTTACTCGCATCGGACAGGATGGGAAAGTTAGCCTCATGAAGCTTTGCGAAGGCAGTTACGTCATCGAGCGTATCTGTGCTCGCCATGAAGTATGCGACTTTGTATTGCTTGAGGATTTCATCACTGTCACGCAGCGATTGGCATTCCCTGGTTCAGCCTCCCGTGAACGCCTTGGGAAAGAAGGCAATGACAATTCCGCTGCTACCCACCAACTCTTGTAGCGAATAGGTGTTGCCATCAGAGCCCTGCAGGCTGAAGTCCGGGGCAGGGTCGCCGATCTCTGGTGCCGCACAGACAAAACCGGGGAGTGCGAGTAAGAGCCAAATCAGGAATTGAAAACGCATTGCAGTAACCGCTGACTATGTGGAACAAGTGTAGACCGTCTCCCGGTCAATCGACAACATGAAATTGTTTGCCGCGGCCAGATGATCTAAGCTCACCGGACACAGGATTTTGTGGAACAGCATGTCAAAACCTATCATAGGTGCGGTGCTTGGTCTGGCACTCGGTCTGACAATCGGTCTATGGGGTACTTATTATTTAGGCATAGTGGATTGGCTCAGTAGAGTCTGTGTCATTGCCAGTGTGATGCTTGTGTTCCAACTTCTGGGAACGACAATCGGTGCAACGATCGGAAAACCGTCAGCTTGACGAGATCAATCCGCGATGTTCATCCTGAGAAGTTTAAGATAGGCCGCGGGCGCGAGCCTTTCTATCCAGGATGCAATCTTTGCATCACTACCGACCAGGATTCTTGCCTTGTTCTTCAAAACGCCATCCAGAATAATCGCCGCCGCCTGTTCTGGTGATTTTCTTGCCAACCGACTGAATGTTTCGACCAGATCTTGCTTGGTCGCTGACTCATTGTCCGTTGGAATGAATCGGGAGGAATTAACGATGTTGGTTTTCACCCCTCCAGGTTGTACGCAGTTGACGCCAATGTGTGAGTCGATCAGTTCCTGGCGTAATGCATAGGTGTAGCCTTTAACGGCAAACTTGGATGCGTTGTAAGCGGACTGGCTTGGCACGGCAATAGTGCCGAATATACTGGAAGTATTAATGATCGCTGCTTCGTCGGCCTCTCGCAGGTACGGCAGGAAAGATTTACAGCCATACACGACTCCCCAGAAATTGATGTTCATCAGCCATTCGATGTCTTCATACGGCATCTGTTCAGCAAGACCTGTCACCGACACGCCGGCATTGTTAAAGATCATGTTGATCTTGCTGTGCTCTGTGTTAGCTGAAGCGGCGAAAGCCTCCATCTGTTCGCGATTGGCAACGTCGACGACGTGCACAGACACGTTGACGGTTGGGTTCAGCATCGCACGGGTTTCTTCCAGACCATCTGCATTTAGGTCTGAAATTGCGACGTGACATCCAGCCCTGGCTAACAGCACGGCAAGCGATTGGCCCATACCTGATCCAGCGCCGGTAATGGCCGCCACTTTGTTATTAAAGTCAGTAACGCTCATTGTTATCCTTAAGGACTTTCGGGGCGCATGATTTGCCGTACGTCGCCAATTCGTCTTGTGACACCTTGCCGGTCGAAATATTCCAGTATTTCAATACTCAGGTTCCTGCCGATACCAGTCTGGTCTCTATACTGCTGCACCGTAAACTGTTGTTTGTCATCCGCTGCCTTGGTCATAGCGGCCATTAGTTCCGGCATCGCCTCTGGCAGGAAGAACCTGTTTTTTACAGGTCGTACTAATAATCCCGTCTTGACCACCTGGTTAAGAATTTTTTCGAGTTGTTTCGGTTCAACTGACATTGTGCCGGCAAGTTCGTGCAGCACCGGAGGTTTCAACAGCGCCTGTTGCAGGTGCGGAAGAGCTGCCTGCCAGGTGGACATCTCTTTCTTGTTGAGTTGTACGCCATAGCCTGGTCTCTGAACCAGATTGCCATCCTGTAGAAGCTCCTCGCTGGTAATCAATCCATCAATGATTCGATCAAATAACCCCTGGTGCCAGGATTTCACCATCTGTCTTATCTTGTTTCGTGGTAACCCGGATTTACCGGGATTGGCTTTGTGCCAATCTTCCAGTTTCTCTATGAGTCCATCTTTGACTGCTTCAAGTCTGTCTTTTGGAATCACCAGCTGATTTGAAACGATGTCGAACCCGGACGTATCCAGATAGTTCACTAATTCCGGGTCCGTGAGATTGAACTTCTCGCGAATCGTTTTCAGTTCGATCCCGTGTATCCCACCCTGGATGAGAGCCGTCAGGCTTTCTTTAATGCTGCCCGGATTCAGCTGTCGTAATTGTTCAACGCGTTCCGGTTTTGCCCTGCCGCGTTTCGGCGATGTTGTATTAATGACCTTGCCTCCACCGATCGTCCTTGTCGCGGCCTGGTCCCTAATGATGACTCGATCACCGAAACAAAGATTGATGGGCGGGTCGAACACGAGTTGAGCCAGGCCCTTTTGGCCTGGGGCTATGCTGCTTGTGTCTGTGGTTTCAAGTAATGCGACTCTACCGGTGACATGGTTGGCGGCACTATGTATGTGAACAGGCGTCCAGTGAGAGAAGGGCCTGGTTTCCGAATGTGAAATCGCGAGTTCTATATCCACCCGCGCCGTGGCAACTGCCGGGTTTGTCGTTAACCAGTTACCGCGGTGAATAAGTTCCAGTTCGAGTCCCTGGCCGGAAATATTTACAGCGCAACGCTCACCTGCAATTGCTGATTCGGCCTCCTGGTTCTGTGTGTGCAAACCCCGAATACGCACTGGAATTACCTGTGGCATCAGGAACAGTTCGTCACCAACGGAAATGCTTCCCGAAAAGACACTACCCGTAACGACCACACCAGATCCCTTGATGCTGAACCTGCGATCTATCGCCAGCCTGAATTGCCCGTTTTGCCCTCGGTGTTCAATGTCATCGGCGGTAAGCTCAAGTGCAACCTGCAGCGTTTCCATGCCTTCATTTGTGATCGAGGAGACAGGGTAAATCTCGGCGTCTTTGAGAAAAGTCCTGCTCACAACCTGGGTGATTTGTTCCAGGGTTCGACTGATCTGCTCCTCATCGCAGCGATCGATCTTGGTGAGCGCAATCAAGCCGTAATCGATTCCAAGGAGATTGAGTATTTCGAGATGTTCGAGCGTTTGCGGCATGACGCCATCATCAGCGGCGACCACTAAGAGAGCGCAATCAATTGCCGAGACTCCAGCCAGCATGTTGCTGATAAATTTGGTATGTCCGGGTACGTCGACGAAACCCAGGCGTTCGCCAGATTCAGCTTCGCTGTATGCAAACCCAAGGTCAATCGTCAGGCCGCGCTGCTTCTCTTCTTTAAGGCGATCTGTGTCGATGCCAGTTAACGCATTCACCAGTGAGGTCTTGCCATGATCTACGTGACCGGAGGTTGCGATAATCATGGCCAGGCAAAGTGCTCGAGCTGGTCTATGAGCAGTTCACATTCATCCAGGGTGCGAACATCAAACAGCAGTACACCATCGTGTAGCCTGCCGATTACGGGCACAGGCATTTCTCTAAAAGCCCTGGTTAGTTGTTGAAGCGCAGAGTCACGTTCTGAGATCGGTTTGATCTGGACCGAAAAACTGGGTAACTGATCCAGGGGAAGGGCGCCGCTGCCGATCTGGCTAGCACTCGGAATAATGGAAACTGTTGCTTTATCGCCTGCTGATTTCGTAAACGCAGGTAGTACTGTTTCTGCGATACTTCTGATTTCCTCAGGTCGTCGGGCAAGATGCCTGATCGTCGGAAGTTCCCGAGTCAGGGACTCGGGGTGTTTATAAAGTTTCAACACTTCCGATAGCGCAGCCATGGTCATTTTGTCTACCCTAAGCGCGCGCTTCAAGGGGTTGTTTTTGACCTGTTCGATGAGATCCTTGCGCCCGGCAATGATGCCGCTCTGCGGGCCGCCCAGTAACTTGTCGCCGCTAAAAGTCACAACATCCGTTCCGGCTTTCAGCACTTCCTGCACGGTCGGCTCGTGTTCGAGCCCATATTGTTCGAGGTTGACCAGCGTACCGCTGCCAAGATCAGCAAGAAAGGGTACGTCACTTTCTTTCGCGAGACTTGCTACTGCCTCGTAACTTACTTCCTGGGTGAAGCCCCTGATTTCGTAGTTGCTGGTATGTACTTTCATCAGTAGACCAGTGTGCTCATTGACTGCGTTCGCATAATCCTTCATATGTGTTCTATTGGTTGCACCCAACTCCCTGAGAGTGCAGCCTGACTTTTCCATGACCTCTGGAATACGAAAAGACCCGCCAATTTCCACTAGCTCACCGCGTGAGATACAAACTTCTTTACCAAAGGCAAAAGTATTCAGGCAAATGAGTACTGCAGCAGCATTGTTATTAACAACTGTGACGGCCTCAGCCCCCGTCAATTCACAGAGCAACTTCTCGACGTGATCATCCCTGTCGCCTCGTTTCCCTTCCGATAGATCAAACTCAAGGTTGGTGTTTCCTGATGCCGTGCGTGTAACAGCGTCCAGTGCACTGACCGGCAGCGCAGCCCTGCCAAGATTAGTATGCAGAACTGTTCCGGTCAGATTAAGAACCGGTTGCAGTGAACTGGTATCAATTGCATCCAGCGAGGTTGTAATGATGACCGCGATGTCCGCCATAGCAGGAATTGGATGATCATCGTTTTGCCGAACCTCGGATCGAAGAGCAGACAGGTATTCACGAATAGATTGGCTTGTCCGGGTATGCCCATAAACTCCAATCGTATTCCGAAACGCTGCTGACGAGAGAAGCTTGTCGACTGAAGGAATTAGCTTCAGTTGGTTGGGCTGGCTCATGTTTAGGGGGCCGCAAGGTTCGCGGCTTTTCTCAACGGATGCATTGGACGAACCCAGGGTCTTGAGGATGGGTCGTGGCTCGAAGCCCATTTTTCTGAAGCCGCATCGGCTTCAGGTCTGGTTTCGTATATTCCCAACAGCACGACGTACCAGTCTGAGCCCTGACTGCGAATCTTCACATACATGGGCGGGTTGAGATTGAATTCTTCTGCGTATTGAGTGACTTGTTCGAGTGTTTGCAGGGCGATTAACTGTATCGCGAAGCTGGTGTTGCTGTACCCGGATAATAAATCTGTCGGCACTGCCTGGGGCGTTGGTGCTTCCATACCCGATACTTCGGCTGAGTTTGATATGTTATCAGTCAAATCCATTTCTGCTCTGTGATCTGGCGCTGCGTTCTCTTCGTTATCGAACGCTAGCTCAGGGCTGTTTATGCGCTCAGGGCTGTTTATGCGCTCAGGGCTGGCTATCCGCTCAGGGCTGTCTATGCGCTCAGGGCT